>CAZDGY010000708.1:0-3575 GCA_964504685.1 uncultured Kofleriaceae bacterium
TGATTGAGCAACAGGATCGGCGAGATTCCGATCTGATACGTGGTTCCGGACACCGGATGCTTTGTCGGCCCCGTCAGATCGCGCCAATACAGATATTCCGCCGGGACGGCATACGTCGACGTGCCGGCGGTATCCCAGACGATGCTGCCGACGAGACCGCCGGGCCCGGTCAAGCTGCAGGTCCACACCGTGCCGCTACCGCCGTTCGAGCAGGGTCCGGCCAAGCTGTTGCCGACGAGCCAGTCGTAGACTTGCTGGTTAGCGATGCCGACCGACGTGATGTGGCCGCCGTCCCACTCGCTGCCCCAGGTCGGGTCTTCCCATTCGTACCAAAACTCGCGCGCGACACCGCCGCTCGCGAGCGCGAGCAAGTAGCGCGCGACATACGCGGCGCGGAGCTCGGATTGCGTGGTCGGGTTGGCATTCACCAGCTCGGTGTTGACGAATCCGCCTTCGGTCGCCCAGATCGGTTTGCCGGCCATGCCGGGTACCGCATCGGCGATCTGTCGGATGCGTTGGATCTGATCGACGACCGTTTGTCGACACACCGGGTTCGGCGCGCCGGCCGGACAATCCGAGCCTGCGTAGGTCTCGGGGAATGGAATGTTCACCAGGTTGTCGCGTGATGGGTACGGATGCCACGACAACGCGTCGGGCATCTGCGCGCCAGCCGGCCACGCCGCGAGATACGCGATCAGGAACGTGTCCCATTCCGGGCTGGTGTTACCCGCAGCGTGACTGCCGTCGCCGCCGGCGCTGACGTTCGCGCCGAGCACGATGCACGATTCGCACTGACCCTTGATCGTCGCGACCGCATCCGCGTCCATCTGCGCGAGATCCGCGTAGCTGTCGATCCATTCGGTGTCGTTAGCGTTGACCTCGTTGTGCAGCTCCCAGCTCGTGAACGAGCACGTCTTGTGCGGCGCGGTGCCGGTGCACACGTGATCGAGCACCGCGGTCAGATACTCCTTCAGGCTGCAATCGGTGATCATTGCACCCTTGAGCGGTGGATATAGACAGCCGTTCGGTAACGTCGTGTAGAGGTCAGATGTGCGATGGCCCGTGCCACCCGCCCAGCTCGGCGTGTGGATCGCCGCATACATGAACGTCATGTCCTGCTGGTGACCGGCGAGCGCGTTCGCAACGATCCAACTGTCGAGCGAGCCGAACTTGTACGTCCCTTGTGAAGGTTCGATCGTGTTCCATTCGATGCCGGGACCAAACTTCCCGGCGCCGAAGCTGATACTCGGCCATTCCGGAATGGTCGACCAGTGTTGCCCAAAGAACTGCGGTGTCACCGCAATCCCACCCGTCGTCATCGTGTGGCCGTCAGGCGGCGATGCATCGTCGGGTGCCACGTCGGCGGGCGTGGCATCGCTGGCCGCATCGTGAGAATGGTTGCAGCTCGCGACGACGATGGTCGTCAGTGCTAACGCAGCTCGGATGTCCGCTTTCATGAGCGGCAACTATGAAATACGCCGCCGCTCCCACCTGTAACAGGCGGGTGAGCATCGCGTGATCGATCTCTCGCGGCGCTATGCGACCAGCTGCACGAGCTGGCTAGCGCGCATCGCGCCGGCTTGCTGGTGCGCGACTGCGCCGTGCTTCAACACGACAAAGTTCGGGATGCCCTGGACGCGATAGCGGGCGGCAAGCTGTGGCAGCTTTTCGGTGTCGACCTTGAGCACGAGCGCGCGACCGGCGAGATCCTGCGCCGCGTGTTTCACCTCGGGCGCGACCTGGCGACAAGGCCCGCACCACGCCGCCCAGAAGTCGACGAGCACTGGGACAGTCGCATCGCGAACTATCGAATCGAAGCTAGCCACATCATCGACGTCGATCGGCGCATGACTCGCGGCGAGCGCAGCCTTGCACTTGCCGCAGCGTCCGACTTGCGCGAGACGCGCAGCAGGAATTCGGTTGTTCGCGCCGCAGGCGCTGCACGTCCGGATCATGCAAACAACGTGGGCATCGCCGGCACATCCGTCAACTGGTAACTCGGACTGCGATTGTGGAGCCGATTCGGCTGACCGTGCCGACGCTAGTATTTGTCGTGGCGCGACTCACGAGTTGCTATGCGTGCCGGATGAACCGCACGGCCTGGATCGCGACGGCGTTGCTCGTGTCATCTTGTTCTAAGGCCGATTCGACCTCCGCGCCTGCGCCCAGCGCGAAGATGACCGAAGGCGCGGCGCAGCCAGCGTCGCTGCCGACGCTTTCGGGCCGGTTCGCGTGTCACTCGACCGGCGCGGCACCAAACCCGAACAGCACGCTGCCGTTCACGCCGGGGCCGTGTCCGGGCATCCCGTCGGTGTTCGGCGGCGTGGCTTTCGGGATGACCCGTGCGCAGGCTCGCAAGATCAGCGACGGCGACGAGATCGAGTGGAACCTCAACGGCACCGGCTGGACGAGATACCGGGCGATCGAGTCGAGCGGCTGGCACCGCCGGTTCTCGTACAGCTGGTCGAAGGCCGACAAGCTCGATCTGCTCGGCTTCGAGATCACGGAGTCGGAGCTCGGTGAGCTCGAGCGGGCGTGGGGAAAACCGATCAGCCACGACGGGTTCTTGCGCGAGCTGGTGTGGTTCGATCCGGCCGCGCACGTCCGCGTTCAGGCCGCGCACGCTACGATCAGCAAGGGCAACGACGACGTCCCTGGCTATCGCGTCGACATACAGCCCTACGTTCCGCTCGCCGAGTTGCTCGGGCCGAACGGGATCCTGGCGCAGCCACTCTTCGGCAAGACGCGAGAACAGATCGCGACCGCATTCCCCGGTGCGCTCGAGGTAGTGACGAAAGCGCAGAAAGCTGCCGACCTCAAGGCAGTCGATCCGAGCCTCGAGCACCTCGCCAGCGATGACTGGGTCGACCTGCACTTCCCATCGACCGAGCTCGACTCCGGGAACCGCCTCCGGCTGGAGTTCGACGAGCAACGATTGGTGAAGGGCTTCTCGTTCTCGATCAACTTCGGCAAGGACAAGACGGTCGGCGACGAGCTCGTCGCGACGATGATCGCCGCGTTCGGCCCGCCGACGTCGGTTGCGCATCGACGTGGCGATGCGATCTACGTGTTCACGCGCAAAGACGGCATTCAGATCAAAGCGTCGGTCGACCCCGGCATGGGGATGTGTCTTCTCGACGTCACCCGTGGATCTTCAGAACAATGAAGTCGGCGACATCCCCGACGCGAAGCGCGAGCACCTGGGGCAGCTCCTTGGCGCTCAGCCATGCGACGAAGTCGAGCTCGTCGTAGCGCTCCTGGATCGACGCGGCGAGGGCGATGAACTGGATGCTCTGGAACGCGAGGTCATCCTTGAAGCACGTGGTCGGTCCGATCTCGTACAGGTGGTCTCCGAGCACCACGTCGATCATGTCGACGAGCGTCTTCAACACTTCGGTCCTGCCTTCGCTCATGCGTGCTCCGCGACCGGGGCGGCCGCAACGTCTGGTGGTTTGCGCGCGGGCACGAGCTGGATGTCCCACGCAAGGCCGAGCCGCGCGAGCCCGCGGATGACGAGCCACGAAGTATCGAGCTCGCCGTCGAGGCCGTGGTGGGCGCAGCGCGGATACCGGTGA
>CAZDGY010000708.1:3585-3946 GCA_964504685.1 uncultured Kofleriaceae bacterium
GTGACATCGGATCCCGGTCTGGCGCGGATGTACGCGAGCCAGCGCACGTTGCGCGATCTGTCACGCGTCTCGTGCGGACGCGTCCCGACGCCGGGCCAGTGACATGCCGAGTTCACGATCCACGTCGCGTTATTGAGCACGAGGTGCGCGCACCACAACCAGGCCAGGCCCCAGACGCCGCCGATCAGCCACGCCGCGGCGACCTGGATCGCGAAGCACGCGGTCATCACGAGCGGAATATCGAGTACGCGCATCAGGCGCTCCTTCTCGAGATCGCGCGTGATCGCTCGCCACACCGGCGGGTACTTCCCGAACATCCGGCGCACGTCGTAGACGAGGAAGCGGACCTGCAGGCCGAACC
>CAZDGY010000709.1:0-3932 GCA_964504685.1 uncultured Kofleriaceae bacterium
GCGATCACGGTAAGCCGGCGGCTGCTCAGCTCGAGCGTGACGCCAGTAACGCGCGACGCATCGACCTTCACCTTGGTGAACTGCGACGTGTCGCCCGATTTTCCCATGACCGCAGCCCACAGGTCGCTGCTCGAGAAGACGGCAAGCTCGACGGTACCGCGCGGGACGCCGGCGATCGTGAACCCACCTCCCGGCAGCACCGGCGAGAACAGGAGGCGGTGTTGGTCGTAGCGCGCGATGACGACGGCGAGCCCGGGCGGCGTGTCGTGAACATGGACGGTCCCGGTGATCTCGTTCGTCGCGAGTAAGACGAGACGGACATCCGCGCCGGCCTTGACCGCGGCCGACCATCGATCGCCGGACTTCGCGGCGATGTAGCCGCGTGCGCGTAGTGCGAACCGGCCCTGGGCGTCGCTCGTCGTCCTGGCGGCGCTCGGCGCCAGCACCTGCGAGGCGACGTGCTCGCGGTCGGATTGCAACACGGGCGCGGCGGCGACTTCGGCGCCACCGACCGGGGTGCCATGTTCGTCGACGACGATCCCGGCTGCGTCGATAGTGGGAAGTAGCGCATCGAGTTGCGCGTCGATGTACTTCGAGAAGTCGGGCGCTCCCCCAGTCACGACCTCGGCGTCACCGCCGGCGACGTCGCCACTGCGCCACCTGGCGCCGCCTGCATCGGCCGCCAGCTTGACCGCGTTACGCGGCGACTTCGCCATCGCTGCCTTCCACCGCTCGGGGAGTCCGGCGACCGCCGCGAGGTCGGCTGCCGTGCTGCGTTCTAGCCGATCCCCCGCTTCGCTTACGACAATCTCGAGGATCGCGCGATCGGCGTGAAGCGGCTGGAGCAGCGCGATCGCCTGGTCGCTTTGCGCGATCGCCTCGTCGATCCGCTGCGCGAACGCCGCCACTTCGGCGTGGAGCAGCGCTAGCCCGGCCTGAGCGGACGCACTCGGAAACGCTTCGACCGCTGCTTCGGCGCGGCCCAGCTCGCCGAGCTTTCCGGACGCATCGCTCAGCTGGGCGTCGGCGACGATCGCCGCGTCGCCACAGCGCTCGGCGGCCGCCGTCATCGCCTCGGAGTTGGCGAGCCCCGCTGCGAGCTCGGTCGGATCGATGTCGTGGATACCGCTGATCTTCGAGAGCAGCGCCACCGCCCGCGTACACGGCGCCGGCGATGCGATCAGGCGGGCGAGCTCACCAGTCGGGCGTTCACCGGCCACCGCGCGCCGTGCCGCGAAAGCGGCGGCGAGGTCGCCGTCGATCGGGTTGACCAGCTTCGGCGGGTTGGGCCGCTGGCACAACGCGGGCTCGACCAGCTCGGCCGCGAGCTCGTCGCCATCGTCGTTCGACCCGTTCGAGGCATCGGCGATGCGCGCGAGCACCGCGTCGAGACACGCGAGCTGCTGCGAGCGCGCCGCCGGCGCCGCCTGACATGCGGCCCCGCGCACGTTGTTCCAGTCGGCGAGCGCGGCGCCGAGCAGTGGCCGGCCGTGGATCGCCTTCGTGACCGCCGTCGGATCGAGCGACGGCGCCGCACAGCCATCGCCGACGCGCGGTGCGGTGTCTCGTGCGACGACGATCGCGACGGCGGCCACCGCGACCGCCGCAACGATGCCACCGGTGACGAGCATGCGGCGGCGGCGATGCAGCGCGCGCTCGAGTTGGCCGAGCAGCGCATCGAAGCTCGGACAGCGCTTCGCGGGGTCGAGTGCCAGCCCGCGCCGCAACAGCGGGCGCAGCGCCCGTGGAATCGCCGCGTCGTCGAGCTTGCTCGGTCCGTCGAGGATCGCGTCGCGCAGCGCGTCGATCGTGGCGCCGCGGAACGGCCGCTCGCCGGCGAGTGCTTCCCATAGTGCGGCACAGAACGCGAACTGGTCGGTCGCCGGCGTGACGGGTTCGCTGCGCCACTGCTCGGGCGCCATGTACGCCGGCGTGCCCATCAGCCCGGCGGTCATCGTCTTGCTGACCGCGAGCGCGCCGCTGACGACCGACAGCGCGGTCACCGCCTCGGCGTACGCGAGCCCGAAGTCGGTGACGACCACGTTGCCGTCGCGTCGGCGCAGTACGTTGTGCGGCTTGAAGTCGCGATGCACGATACCGGCGGCGTGCGCAGCGGCCAAGCCGCGCCCCGCGGCGATGAACGCGACCAGGATCTCGCGCTCGCTCGGCTTGCGATCGAGCCAGTCGGCGAGCGATCCGCCTTCGATGAGCTCCATCGCGATGTAGTCGCGCCCGCCATCGGTGCCGACCTCGTAGACCGTGATGACGTTCGGATGCGAGAGCTTCGCCATCGCTCGCGCTTCGCGCAGCAGGCGAGTGCGAGCGTCTGCGCTGTCGCTCGCGTGCAGGACCTTGAGTGCGACGCGGCGATCGAGCTCCGGATCCCGCGCCTCGTGCACGATGCCCATGCCGCCGCTGCCGAGCACTCCGACGACCGTGAATCGGCCGATCTTTGCCGGCGCGACCGAAGCTGGCTTCGTGCCACCAGCGGTCGCGGTGCGCGCAAGCTCGTCGTCGGACGGCGGCGACATCTGGTCACCGTAGACCGAACCGCGCGCCAAGTCACGTCGGCGGGACAACCGGCAGCAGCGCCTAGGTCGACCGTCGAGCTACGCGGCGCGCATCGCGGCCATGCGCGGCAGCGAGCGACGGCCGCGGGTGCGGATGTCTTCCTCGTCGGGCGCGCGCCGACGCAGCTCGGACTCGGTGCCGTGTGGGAACCGGCGCGGCCGAGTGACGATCGTCTTCGGCGCTTCGTCTTCTGGCAGGTCGTCGGCGCGAACTGGGACGTGTGCGTCGGGGAACAGCTGGAACATCAAGCCCGCGATCGCGCGCTGGTCGCAGTCCCAACCGAGCTGCTGCGCGACGCGCGACAGGTCCTCGATCAACGCGGCGGCGGATGCATAGCGGTGGTCGGGATCGATCGACAGCGCTTTCATCACGACCGCCTCGAGGCCGGCCGGATAGTCGGCGAGCACCACGCGCGGCGCGACGAAATCGCCGCGGACGACTGCGAGCATGCGCGCGAAGTCGGTGGTGCCGCGGAAGCAGCGGCGACCGGTGGTCATCTCGTAGAGCACGACACCGAGCGCGAACACGTCGGTGCGCAGGTCGACGCGCTCGCCGAGGCATTGTTCCGGCGACATGTAGCTCGCCTTGCCGCGGACGACGCCCGGCGCGGTGTGCACGGTCGACTGCGAGCTCTGCGCGATGCCGAAGTCGATGATCTTCACGACGCCGTCGTGCGTGACCATGATGTTCGACAACGAGACGTCGCGGTGGACGAGCCGAAGCGGCCGGCCGTTCGCGTCGCACCGGCGATGCGCGTGATCGAGACCGGCGGCAGCTCCGAGCACGATGCCGACCGCGGCTTGGTAGGGGATCTCGGTGCTCGCCTGCATCGCCGCATGCGCGATCTCGCGCAGGTCGGCGCCATCGACGTACTCCATCGCGAGATACGGCACGCCGCCAAAGCTCGCCATGGCGTACACGCGCGGCACGTTGTCGTGATCGAACAACGCCATCAGCTTGGCTTCATCGCGAAACAACGCGCACGAGTCGGCATCGCCGGCGCGGCGCGGTGACAGCACCTTGACGACCGCGTCGCGACCATCCGCGGTGCGCGCGAGGAACAGGTCGGCCATCCCGCCCTGAGCGAGCAGTCGGACCAGCGCGTAGTCGCCCAGCTGGCTCGGGACATCGGCCGGCGCGCCGTAGCTCTGCCCGACGATGGGTTCGTCGAGACTGGTGTAGGCGTTGTAACCGGCAGCCTCACTCATCGTAAGAACCTACGGACGAACGCCGCGATCGGATCCCGGGCCTGCGATCTCAGGTTGTTACACGAGCTGAATCGAAGGCTGCCTTACAGCTTGTTATGGGGAAGGAATTCGATAGATTCGCCGACCACCTATGGGCACCGAGGTCCCGAAGAG
>CAZDGY010000710.1:0-3929 GCA_964504685.1 uncultured Kofleriaceae bacterium
GATCTGGCCGACCAGAACTTCACCCTTGTCGTCGAAAGCGACCACCGACGGGGTGAGGCGTGCGCCCTCCTCGTTCGCGATGACCTTCGGCTCCTTGCCTTCCATGATCGCAACCACGGAGTTGGTCGTGCCTAAGTCGATACCGATGATCTTGCCCATGACTGTGTTTCCTCGACTGCTCGAATTGTTTGCTAGCCAACCTAAGTAGCCTGCAACCGGTCGTCAAGGCTCAGATGCCTGTCCAGTTGGCGAGGCAGGCTCAGCGCTTACAACCCGGCGAACGGCTCACCCGAATAGCCGGTGAAGCCCGTCGCTGCGGTACGGCTCCTCGATCACGACTGGATCCCGCCGAACCCGCCGCCCGGTGGCGGGCCCGAGCGCCCGCCGCTCCCGTGGGCGCCGAATGCGCGCTCGACCGCGAGCAACAACGCCGGCAGCTCGCCTCTGTCGAGCCACACGCCGTGGGCATCGCAGCGGTCGAGCTTGACGACCGGCGACAGCTTCTTGTCGAGCATCGCGAGGTGGATCCGACACGCGGTCATTGCGGTCTGGCACGACGGGCACGCGCGATGCGAGCGCCGATCTTGATCGAATGTGATCTCGGCGGCGACGTGCACGAGCTCCTCGATCGAGCGCGCGAGATCGGCGACGGTCAAGAACATGCCGGTGCACGCATCGCAGCACAATCGCCCGTTGAATGCGCGCAGCGGTTTGGCGCAAGCCGGGCACGGCGGTGGAGCTGTCATCCGTCGAGCTTGCCAGATCAGCGACGATGAAACACCCGGCCGAGCCAGCCGTGCGCCGGTTGCCCGCTGTGATGGAGCACGCGCTCGAGCTCGCCGGCGTGGAACCACACGCCGTGATCGGCGCAGCGCTCGATCGCGACACCTTCGAGCGGCTGTGCGGTCATCGCCTTGCGACACGCCGGGCAGTGGCCCTTGCCGACGGCGGTGGTCGCCGCGGGGAGCTGCCACGACGCGTGGGTCATCTCGAACACCATCGCCTCGAGCGCGGGCGGCTCGATGAACACGCCGTGGCCGTCGTCGCACGCCCACACGCTGGCCTTCTGGCGCAGCGTGCTCGAGCACTCGGGACACGCGAGCGTCTGTCCGGCGAGCGCGCTCGCGAACGGCACGTGGACGCGCGGTCGAGGCTTGTCCCACCAGCGCAGGATCTCGTTGCCGCCACCGGTCGGCCGAAACGCTTCGGTCACCGCGGCCATCGCGGCCCCGAGCCCGTGAGCGCCGACGCCGCCGATGTTGCCGCCGATCCCCGCGACGATGTTGCCGAGCGCGCCGCCGAGCATCGTTGCCGTCCCACGCGCGTGCCCGGCGCCGAAGACGTTGTGCCCGACGCGCTCGAACAGCTTCTCGATCCGGCCGCCGTCGAACCACACGCCGTCGCCGTAACAATGGTGTGCGCCACTGTCGAGCGAGGCTTTGCCGGCGCGAATCCGACATGGGTGCATCTCGCGCTCGCAGCGCGGGCAGAGCTTTTCGACGGTCTCGCGATCGACGATGACGGGCTTGTTGCCGCCCTGCTCGACGATCGTGTGCTCGAGCTCGGCGGTCGACAGCATCATCCCGCCGCAGCTATCGCAGACGAGCCGGCTCTCGAACGAGCGCAAGCCGGTCCTGCACGTCGGGCACGGATTCATCGCGTCGCGGTACGGATCGCTCACAGCTTCACGTTCGGCGGGAGCTTGAGCCCTCGCCCGTTGCGCTCGGGGATGTTGCCGCCATGCGCGCCGAGTACCCGCTCGACCGCCAGATAGATCTGCGCGAGCCCGCCGTTGCCGAACCAAAAACCATGACTCGTGCAAAACCCGACGTCGACGCGCGGCTTGATCGTGTGTTGTAGGATGTGCAACTCGAGTCGGCATTCGGACAACTCGCCGGTGCAATCGGGGCACGACTTGGCGCCGGGCTTGACGTGCACGAACGCGAGCTCCGGCCGGATCTGGATCAGCTCGTCGATCGACTGCTTGAGGTCCTCGACCGTCAGCATGATCCCGTCACAGTCGTCGCAGCACAGCCGGGCCGCATGGCTGCGCATCGGCCGCGTACAGGTCGGACAAGGATACGCGCGGTCGCGATAGGGAGACGTCATGCCGGACAGACGCCCGGTTCGATGCGATGTCGCGCATCGCCCGCGTAACACCTTGGTGAGGCCAAGGGGCTACGCGGTCGGGTGGTTCTCGGCCTGTGCTGCTTTGGCGAGGTCGATGATCGAAGGCGGCGGATCCTTCAGAGCGAGCGCGAGGACCTCGTCCATGCGCTTGACCGACAAGATCTCCATCTCCTTCTTCACCTCGTCGGGCACGTCGATCAGATCCTTGACGTTGCGGTCAGGGATGATGACGCGCTTGATCCCGGCGCGGTGGGCCGCAAGGAGCTTCTCCTTGAGGCCGCCGATCTGCAGCACGTTGCCGCGCAGCGTGATCTCACCGGTCATCGCGACGTCTGGCCGCACCGGCACGCCGGTGAGCAGCGACACGAGTGCGGTGTACATCGTCACGCCTGCCGACGGACCATCCTTGGGAACGGCGCCCGCCGGCACGTGGACGTGCAGGTCGACGTTCTCGAGGAAGTTGCCGGGATCGAGCCCGAGCGCAGCGGCGCGCCCACGCACGAACGACAACGCCGCCGTCACCGACTCCTTCATCACATCGCCGAGCTGACCGGTGAGGATCAACTTGCCCTTACCGGGCATCCGCGTCGCTTCGATGAACAGGATGTCGCCGCCGACCGCGGTCCACGCGAGGCCCGTTGCCACGCCTGGCTCGCTCGTCCGATCCGCGACCTCGGACACGAACTTCTTCGGTCCGAGCACCTCTTCGACGACCTCCGGCGAGATCACTTCGTGATCTTTGCTCTGCCCTTCGGCGACCTTCACCGCGATCGCGCGGAACACCGAGCCGATCTCGCGCTCGAGGTTGCGCACGCCGGCCTCGCGCGTATAGCTGTCGACAACCTCGAAGATCGCGTCGTCGGTGATCTCGCACCGCTCCGTGGTCAAGCCGTGATCGTCGAGTTGCTTCGGCACGAGGAACTTGCGCGCGATCATCTTCTTCTCCTGGCGCGTATAGCCAGGGAGCTCGATGATCTCGAGCCGATCGCGGAGAGCCCATGGAATCGGATCGAGCTGGTTCGCGGTCGCGATGAACAGCACCTTGCTCAGGTCGAACGTGACCTCGAGGTAGTGGTCGCTGAACGTGTTGTTCTGTTCGGGATCGAGCACTTCGAGCAGCGCCGACGCCGGGTCGCCCCGAAAGTCGTGGCCGAGCTTGTCGATCTCGTCGAGCACGAACACCGGGTTGTTGGTCCCGGCTTTCTTCACGCCCTGGATGATTCGGCCGGGCAGCGAGCCGACGTAGGTACGCCGGTGGCCACGGATCTCCGCCTCGTCGCGCACGCCGCCGAGCGAGATCCGACCGAACTTGCGACCGATCGCACGCGCGACCGACCGACCGAGCGACGTCTTACCGACGCCCGGGGGACCGACCAAGCACAGGATCGGCCCCTTCTTGTCGTTCTTCAGCTTGCGAACCGCCATGTACTCGACGATGCGCTTCTTGACCTTGTCGAGATCGTAGTGGTCTTCGTCGAGGCACTTGCGCACCTCGGCCAGCTCGATGTGATCGTCGGTCGAGATCGACCACGGCAGCTCGACGAGCCACTCGAGGTACGTCCGGGTGACCGTGTACTCCGCGCTCGACGGCTGCATGCCCTTGAGCCGGTCGAGCTGCTTGCGCGCGACCTTCTCGGCTTCCTCGGGCATCTTCGCTTTGGTGATCTTCTCGCCGAACTCATCGAGGTCACCGCCGCCGTCGTCGAGCTCGCCGAGCTCTTCCTTGATCGCCTTGAGCTGTTGCCGCAGCACGTACTCGCGCTGGTTCTTGCCCATCTCCTCTTTGATCTGCGAGTTGA
>CAZDGY010000711.1:0-3920 GCA_964504685.1 uncultured Kofleriaceae bacterium
ATCTCGTTCGCGTTCATCGTCGGCGACGCGACCAACGACGACATCATGGAGCAAGCGAACCTCGGCAGTGCCCGCGGGCTCGTCGCGGCGCTGTCGTCGGACAAGGACAACTTGTACCTGACGGTCTCGGCGCGGCAGTCGAATCCGAACGCGCGGATCGTCGCGCGCTGTGCCGAGCTCTCGCACGTCGACAAGATCAAGCGGGCCGGCGCCGACGCGGTGGTGTCGCCGAACTTCATCGGCGGCATGCGGATGGTGTCCGAGCTGATGCGGCCCGCGGTCGTGCGGTTTCTCGATGACATGCTGCGCGACAAGCGTGCGGCATATCGCATCGACGAGATCACGCTGGGCGAAAAGGGCCTCGGCGATACCCTGCGCGATGCCAAGGTCCGCGAGCGCTTCGGCATGACCGTGCTCGCCGTGCGCGGTCGCGACTCCGCCACCTGGACCTACAATCCCGACGCCAACGAACGTCTCGAACCAGGGATGACCCTCGTCGTTCTGGGCTCGCCCGAGCAAGTCTCGGCACTCCGCTCCGAGTCGACCTAAGCCCTTTTCGACCCATTCGATGAACGCGTGTGAACTTGCGGGCCTGTCAGATCTTCGACGCTGCGGGCGATCGGCCAGCCGTGGTAGTCGTAGACCATGACCGTGACCCCCTCGCTGACCGCGCGCCCGCGCGTTTCGGTGGTGGTGCGGTCGTACAACCGACTCGGTGCGCTCGCCGAGTTGCTCACCGCGTTGCTGCATCAGGATCACGACAGCTTCGAGATCGTCGTGATCGAGCAGAGCACGGACCGCGACCCAGCGGACGTCGCCAAGATCGACGCGCTCGCTCGCGACCGCCGGGTCCGCATCGTCCGGCGCGAACCGCTCGGCGGCCCGGGCGCTCGTAACGCGGGGGTGCGGGCATCGCACGGCGACTTGCTCGTGTTCATCGATGACGATGATCTGCCGGCGACCACCGACTGGCTGCGCCGCCACGAGGCGAGCTTTGCCGACTCGAACTGCCTCGGCGTCACCGGTCAGTTTCTCGATGACGGCGTCGCGAAGCCGTACGTCAACATGGAGCGCGCGCGTAGAGACGTGCTGTCGTTCAACGTCCTCAAGTGGCAGCGCGTCTACGCGCGCACGGACGAGAAGAAGCGCGTGCAAAGCCTGATGGGCGGCAACGCCGCGATCCCGCGCCGCACACTCGAGCGGTTCGGACTGTGGGACGAGTGCACGCCGATCGAGGACGAGCCGTCGCTCGCGTTCCGGATCAACGCGGGCAAGCGCGACGACGAATACCTCCAGTTCGATCCGTCGATCCAGATGATCCGCCGGCTGTCGGTCCCCGGCGGTATGGCGAAGCGCACGCTGTCAGGGCCGCGCTACTCGAAGCGCGTGTTCACGTTCCTGCACAACATCATCGGCCACTACTTCCCGGTGCGGTTCGTGCTGCTCTATCCCGCGTACTTCTACTTGGTGGCCTATCACGTCACCCAATGGATCTGCAGCGACAGCCTCAAGCACCGCACGCTCGCGCAGAAGATCTGGGCTTGCACGGGCCTCTACCTCAGCTTCTTCCCGCTGTGGGCGGTGTGGCTCGTCGAGTGGACGTATCGCCGCTTCCGCTACGGCGAAGCGGTGCACGGGCCGACGCTCGCGCCTTATGTCGAGACCGCCGCGCCGGAGCGCGCGGTGCCTGCGGGAACGCTGACGCCCCCGGTGCGCGCTTCCGCGGCGCCTCCCGCTGCCTAGCGGACCGCGTTGCGCGTGAGCTCGACGAGCACGCTGACGACCGGCGGACCACCGGTGGTAATTACGCGGCCGTCGACGATCGAGGTGTTCGGGCCAAGCACGACCTTCTTCACGACGAGGCGATGGTCGGCGAGCTCGATCACCGCGCCGGCGCGCAACTTCGTGTGATCGATGTCGGCGAAGGTCGGGCCGGTTTACCAGCCCTGGAGGTTCAACCAGCCGTGCGGCGACGTGCCAGCGGTTTGCTGGACCGTCGGATCGAGGTCCGCAGTCAGCGCCGCGTAGACCTGATAGTCGTTGTCGTACCACTCGCCGGTGCTGAACGCGTAGGTCTTGACGCCTTCGGTCGAGAGCCAGAACGTCTTCGACTGGTGCAGCGCGAGCGGTGGATGGACGGCGCGCTCGGGGCAGCCGAGATCCTCGATCGTCGCGCGGTAGCCAGACCGGTCGGCTTTGACCGCGATGCGGTAGGTGCCGAGCAGCGCGGTCGACAGATCGTTGAGGTCGACGCTGTTCGCGGCGCTCTCGCCGTCGCGGATGACGTCGGGCAAGAGCTGCGCGGTCAGGCCGATCGAGTGCTCGCCGCGGGTCGAGCCGACGCGTTCGGGGATGAACACGTCGTGGACGGTCAACCGCACGTGCGCGGTGTCCAGCGGCTTGTCGGCGACGAGCTGGTACGTCCCGACCAGCTGCGCGCCGCGGCTCACCCGCGCCGGTGCACCATCGGCACCGACCGGATCGACGCAGCCCACCGGCGCATCGGCCGGCACCGCGTGCGCGATCATCGGCGCGGTCAGCACGAACACCATCGCGGCGAGCTTCATGGGGCTACCGACGCACGGCGCGCCGGTTCGCGTCATTAAGGCTAGCTATTGGTCGAGCGGCGGCTTGCCGGCGAGGCAGCGCTCGTTCGCGAACTTGATCGCGGTCGCCGCGCGATGGCACGCCACCGCGATCGCGCGGGCGCCCTTGGGGTCGGGCGTGTTCTGCGCGGTGGCGGCGAAGCTCTGGGCCGAGAGCTCGCTGACCCGGCGCCAGTAGTTGCGCGCGGGCTCTTCGAGATTCGGGCAGCCGCTGTAAGTGTCGATCGCAGCGACGACCGCGGCGCACTCCTTGTCGACCGAGTCCACCTGCATATCCGGCTCTGCCGGGATCGGCTCGCCGGGTGGGACCGGCGCTCGCGGGTGTCCGCAAGCGGAAATCGCGACCGCGAATACGAACCGAGCCAGTCGCGGCGATTCGTGTCGTTCTGGCCTCGGGAGTGTCGGCCTCATGCGCTAGATCTGATGGGTCATATCATGGCCGCGGGCGCGTTCAGTCATCTCCATCTGCACACGCAGTACAGCCTGCTCGACGGGGCGATCCGCGTCAAAGACTTGTTCCCGAAGGTCCGCGAGCTCGGGATGGATACCGTCGCGGTCACCGACCACGGCAACATGTTCGGCGCGATCGACCTCTACACCGAGGCCAAGGCGAACGACATCAAGCTGATCTTCGGCTGCGAGACCTATGTCGCGGCCACCGATCGCCACGACCGGACGAACCGGCGCAACTACCACTTGATCCTGCTCGCGAAGAACGACGTCGGCTACAAAAACTTATCCTTCCTGAACTCGAAGGGATACCTCGAGGGCTTCTACTACAACCCGCGGATCGACAAGCAGCTGCTGCGCGATCACAGCGAAGGCCTCGTCGGCATGTCGGCGTGCCTCGGCGGCGAGATCGCGCAGACGCTCGAGAAGAACGGCGTCGCCGCGGCCGAGGAGGTCGCGAAGGAATACGCGGCGATGTTCGCGCCCGGCGACTTCTACCTCGAGCTGATGCCGACGCCGATGCCGGAGCAAGATCGGCTCAACGGCGAGCTCCGCCGGATGGCGAAGAAGCTGTCGCTGCCGCTCGTGGCGACCAACGACTGCCACTACGTCAACCGTGCCGATGCCGCCGCGCACGACGTGTTGATGGCGATCCAGACTGGCAAGAGTCTCAAGGACGAGAAGCGGCTCAAGCACGTCACCGACAGCTACTACATGAAGTCGCCGTCGGAGATGGACACCGCGTTCTCCGATTGCGGCGAGGCGGTCGCGAACGCGGCGAAGATCGCGGCGGAGTGCAACGTCAAGCTCAAGCTCGATCAGACGTTCCTGCCGGCGTTCAAGGTGCCCGAGGGCGAGACGGTC
>CAZDGY010000712.1:0-3920 GCA_964504685.1 uncultured Kofleriaceae bacterium
CGCTCGACGTGTAGAAGTTGCCGTTCTGCTGGCTGACCAGATCGAGCGTCTTGCCCCCAGCGTCGACGACCGTGATCGTGCCGCCTGCGACGATGTTCGAACCGGCGGTCGAGTCGTACAGCGTTCCGGCGAGCGTGAACCCATGGTTGTGGCAGCTGCCCATGCAGTCTTGTCCAGGGTTGTGGTGCCCCGAGCTGAGCTGAGCTGAGCTGACGGCCTGGCGGCACATGAAGCCCGCTGCATCGCCCATCGGCGTCGCGGCGTCAGCGGTGGCGCTGACAGAGGCCGCGTCCGGAGCGGTCGAGCCGCCACCACCACCTCCTAATCCATCCCCGCCGCCAATCGTTCCGGTACACGCACCGAGGAGGACGAACCACATGTGGCGCATGCCGACTCACATTGCAAACAAAGGACCGGCGCCAACCGAGTGAACCGACAGCGCATGCAGCTGTCGCATGTGCGATTCACGCACGATCGCTGAACGCCATTTGCGCTGCGCTACGGCGTTACGATCGCGACGGTGATGTTCTTCGAAAGCGCGGTGCGGAAGGCCGGCATCTGCGGATCGGTCTGGGTGAGCGTGAGCACGGTGTCGCTGGCACAGCCGTCGCACAACGCGTCGAAGCTGACGGCGGTGAGCGCTTGGTCGAACGCGGTCAGCACCGTCAGATCGAGCGTACCACTGGGCTCGAGCGTCGCGAATGTGGATAGCGTGACCTCGAGCGAGCTAGAGCCCGTGATCGTATAGGCGTGGCTCGCGCTGTTGACCGTCACGTGCCCGCTCAGCGTGAACGCCGACGCGCCGTCGTCGCTCTCTAGCGAAAGCGAGAGCTGGGAATACGTGCCTGGCGGGGCATTCGGGAACGTCTTCACCTGCGGTGACACCCAGTCCAGGGTGAAGTCGTCGGCATGGGTGCGCGGGTCGTTCGGACCGGCGTCGCCGATCACGCGGAGGTCATCGAAGTGGAACGACGCGGCCTCAACGGTGGGGCCATCACCCCCAGTCGCGCCGATCGTCGGCGTCGCGGCCCAGCCCACCGAGATGCCGCCCGAAGTCGCGGCGTCACCCATCGATGTCGCATCAGGTCCGCCTGGGTCGGATGTGTGGCACCCGACGAGCAGACCAGCGACGGCAATGGCGCGGGCGACCTCGTGCATCGACAGCTAACGATAGCAATGGCGGAGCCAGCGCGTAACCCTCGGAATTGCGCGAATTCTGGTCGAGCAACGTGCGTGCGCCACGAACACTGTGCACGATTCGTACGGAGGTATGGCAACTGACCCCGCGACGCAGGAGGCCGGGACCATCGTCGGGGACGCCGGTGGCCACGCATTTCTGGTCATCCATTTCCCCGACGAGCGGGGATCGAAGGTAATCGCGCTCGCGGACGGCGTGGAAGTCACGTTCGGTCGTTCGCGCGGCGCAACGGTGAGTATCGACAGCGAGAAGGTGTCGCGGATGCACGCCCGGGTGAAGCGGATCGACGACGTGATCACCGTCGAGGATCTCGGCTCGCGCAACGGCACGCGAGTCAACGGCGACAAGATCGACGGTCGGCGCCGGGTCGAGAGCGGCGACGAGATTTCACTCGGCCCGATCTTCGCGATCGTAGGCGTGACCAGCGGTGTGCGTCGGCGGAGCACGATCGCCGACTCCGACGACGGCGAACGCCGGCTGACCGCCGAAGTCGACCGCGCAGTGCGTTATCATCGGCCGCTGACGATCGGTTTGGTCCGGGTCGGCAGCGACGCGATCGTCGAACAAATCGCGCGCTCGCTGCGGCCGATGGACATGATCGCCGAAGACGTCGGCGACGACTACCTCGTGATCTTGCCCGAGCTCGGCCGCAACGAAGGCGCGACCACGCTCGATCAGTTCGTCGAGAAGGCGCGCGTCTCGGGAATCACGGCGAAGGCGGCGGCGGCGTTGTGCCCGGACGACGGCACGACCGTCGAAGTGCTGATCGGCCGTGTCCGCGCGAACCTGCGAGCCGGTCGCGCCCCGAGTGCCGCTGCGACCGCGAGTGCCGAGCCGCTCAAGACCGCGGCGATCGTGATCGATCCTGCGATGAAGCGGATCTACTCGCTCGTCGAGCGGATCGCGGACTCGACGATGACGATGTTGATCCTCGGCGAGACCGGCGTCGGCAAAGAGCTCGTCGCTGCGGCCATTCACGAGCGTTCGAGCCGGCGCGATCAACCGCTGATCAAGCTCAACTGCGCGGCACTGCCCGAGACGTTGCTCGAGTCCGAGCTGTTCGGGCACGAGCGCGGTTCGTTCACCGGCGCCGACCGCCGCAAGATCGGCTTCTTCGAAGCGGCGCACGGCGGCACGCTGTTTCTCGACGAGATCGGCGAGATGCCGCTCACGCTGCAGGCGAAGTTGCTGCGCGTGCTCGAGCGCAAGGTCATCACCCGAGTCGGCGGCACGACCGAGGTCGCCGCCGACGCGCGCCTGATCGCTGCGACCCATCGCGATCTCGACGCCGACGTTCGAGCCGGACGGTTCCGCCAAGATCTGTTGTTCCGCATCGGCGGCTTTACGCTCGTCGTACCGCCGCTGCGCGATCGACCGAGCGAAATCATCCCGCTCGCCGAGCACGTCGCGCGCACGACTGCGATCGAGCAGGGCCGTGCGGTCCCGGAGATCTCCGACGAGGCGCGCGAAGCGCTCGAAGGCTACGCCTGGCCAGGCAACGTGCGCGAGCTCAAGAACGCGATCGAGCGCGCGCTCGTGTTGTGCGGCGATCGGATCACGCTCACCGATCTGCCCGACAAGCTGCACGACGTCGCGCAACGGACGCGGCCGCTGCCGGCGGCGGCCGGCATGCGCGGCCAGCTCGCCGAGGTCGAGCGCGCGGCGATCGTCGCGGCGCTCGAAGCCGAGGACCAGAACCAGACGCGAGCCGCTCGCCGGCTCGGCCTGTCGCGGCGCGCATTGATCTACAAGATGGAGAAGTACGGGCTAAAGCCCCTGCCGGCACGCGGAATCACGTGAATGCGTCGAGTCGTGTGGTTTGCGGTTGTCGCCATCGCATGTGATCAGAGAAGCGAGCGTCCGGCCGTCGAGCCGAAGCCCAAGACGGTCGATCTGAAGCCGGACCCGTGGGGCGACCGCGATGGGTCAGCCGTTGCGCCGCCAGACGTCCCGAGCTGGGCCCACGATCCGCCGAAGGTGCTCCGCGACAAGATCAATACGGTCAACGCACACATCCTCGTGCTCAAGAGCCTGGTCGACTTCCCGGAATATCGCCACGTGTTGGACGTCGTCGAAAAAACGCCGGCGTCGTCGCGGCCGAGCCGTTCATCTTCGCCGAGCTGGAGATCGCGAGCGCGAAGCACACGCCGGTCGGCTTCGCGCTCAAGGCCGTCGACCCAGCGCGCGTGGCGCGCGTGCTGCCGATCGGTCCGCACATGAAGTCCGGCACGCTGGAGTCGCTCGGAACAGGCGCGCCGCCTTCGATCGTCCTCGGCGATGATCTCGCGAAGAAGCTGAGCGTCGCGATCGGCGATCGGGTCACGGTGACGTCCCCCGCAGCCGCGATCAACCCGTTCGCGCCGACCGTGTTCCGCGTCAGCGGAACGTACCACCTCGATTTCGACGAATACGACGAGCGGTTAGGGTTCGCACCGCTCGCGGCGGTGCAAGCGACGCTCGGGCGCGGCGACCAAGTGATGGGCGTCGAAGCTACGGTCAAGGACCTCGATCGCTCCGCCGACGTCGCCGATGCGATTCTCAAGAAGCTCGGCGGCCCGCCCTACGCGGTACAGGACTGGTACGAGCTCAACAAGCACCTGTTCACGGCGCTGTTCGGCGACCACCGGCCGTAACGCCCGCGCGCGGTTAGCGGCGACCGGAGGAGTTCGGGTTGTAGCGCTCGATCTCGGCGGGGGCCGTCGTATCGCCGGTCGTTCCGCCC
>CAZDGY010000713.1:0-3919 GCA_964504685.1 uncultured Kofleriaceae bacterium
ATGCCGGAGAACGTGTCGGAGAGCGAAGCCGCCGACGTAACGGCACGCGCGAAGGCGGTGCGCGGCGCCGCGGCGCTGAAGTTTCTGTGGGAAGACTTTCTCGTGCCGCTCGCGCGCTCGATGCGACCGGCACTCGACGCCGCGGTCGCCGACTATCGTCCGGACGTGCTCGCGGTCGATCAGCAAGCGCTCGCCGGCGGGCTCGTCGCGCGCTCGCGCGGGCTGCCATGGGCGACGCTCGCGACCACCTCGGCCGGGGTCACCGATCCGCTCGGCTCGCTGCCCGAGGTCAAGCGCTGGCTGCGCGAGCTGATCGGCGAGCTCGAGCGCGAAGCGCAGCTGCCGGCGGCCGAGACCGGCGAGCTCTCGCCGCAGCTCGTGATCGCGTTCACGACCGAGGCGCTCGTCGCGCAGCTCGCGCAGTTCCCGGCGCACTATCAGTTCGTCGGGCCATCGATCAGCGATCGCCCGGAGCCGACGCCGTTTCCCTGGGACCAGCTCGGCGCGCGCCCACGGGTGTTGGTGTCGATGGGCACGGTCAACGCCGAGGCGAGCGGTCGGTTCTATCAGGTCGCGCTCGCCGCGCTGCGCGATCGGCCGCAGCTGCGCGCGATCCTGGCGGCGCCGCCCGAGCTCGCGAGCGATCCACCGAGCAACACGCTCGTGCAGCGCTATGTCCCGCAGCTCCAGCTGTTGCCCGAGCTCGACGCGGTCGTCTGCCACGGTGGTCACAACACGGTATGCGAGGCGCTCGCCCATGGTCTGCCGCTCGTGATCGCGCCGATCAAAGACGATCAGCCGATCGTCGCGGACCAAGTCGTCGCGGCCGGCGCGGGCATCCGCGTCAAGTTCGGGCGGGTCAACGCCGGCGAGCTCGGTGCCGCGATCGATCGCGTGCTCGCCGAGCCGAGCTATCGCGCCGCCGCTGGCGTCGTTCGCGCGAGCTTCGCCGCCGCCGGTGGCGCTCCGCGCGCGGCCGAGTTACTAGAGGCGCTCGCATGATCTGGACGCTGGTGATGGCGCTGCTCACCGCGCTGATCGCACTCGATACGGTGCGCATGCGTGGTCGACTGCGATCGATCGGTACGTTGCCGACGACCGATAGCCCGAGCGATCCAGACTACGTGTTCATCACCGCACCGGGCGTCACGCTCGACGACGCGACCCGGCGCGGCGCGACCGCATACGCGCGCGAGCGTGGCTTCGAGCAGCTCGATCTGATTCCGCGCGACCTGCCGACGATCCGAGCGCTCAGCCTCGCGCAGATCCTCGATCTGGAGCGCTACCGGCGCGACCGTACGACCCCGGGGCGCACCGCCGGCCACGCCCAGCTCGTCACGCGCGCGATCGCCGAGCGCGCTGGCATCGGCGAGGCGATGCCGGCGGATGACCCCGCGTTCGCGCAGCTCGCCGCGCGGCTCAAGTACTTCACCACCCGCGCGGATCTCGCGATCGCGCCAGCCGAGCACGCGCGCCCACTCGATCAGACCCGCCGACTCGACACGCTGCACGTGGTGCTCGGGCCCGCGACCGGAGCGGCGCTCGCGGCGCAGCCGATCTTCTGGACGCTGATCGGCCTCGGCGTGATGTTCGCGCCGATCGCGGGCTGGATCGCGTTCGCCGCGTGGCATCTCCAGGCGCCGGGCGCGCTCGCCGGCTCGGGCTTGCGGCCGCGCGACCTCGTGCTCGCGACCGTGTTTCGCTTCCCGATCGAGCTGTGGCTGCTCGTGCGCACGATCGCCTCGGGTCGCTCGCACGTCGCCGCTCGCATGCAACGTCCCGCATACGACGCCTTGCTCGCCGGCGACACCTCGCGGTTTTTCGAGCCGCGCCGGGTCGACTGCCCGTTGTGCGGCTCGACCGAGCTCGCGATCCATCTGCGCTCGCCGGATCTGTTCCAGCACAAGCCCGGCGCGTTCACGCTGGAGCGGTGTTCGAGCTGCACCGTCGTGTTCCAGAACCCCCGACTATCGATCGACGGCCTCGACTTCTACTACAGAGATTTCTACGACGGCCTCGGCGAGGCCGGGATGGAGATGATCTTCGGCTACGGCGCCGAGCCGTATCACAACCGCGTGCGGATGATGAAAGCGGTCGCGTCTCCGGCGCGCTGGCTCGACGTCGGCGGCGGACACGGCCATTTCTGCGCCACCGCGCGCGAGCACTTGCCGGCAACTCAGTTCGATGGCCTCGACTTCGGCGACGCGATCACAGAAGCCGCCGCGCGCGGCTGGGTCGACAAGGCCTACCGCGGCATGTTCCCGGACGTCGCGCCGACGATCGCGGGCAGCTACGACGCGATCAGCATGAGCCACTACCTCGAGCACGTCCGCGATCCGAAGGCCGAGCTCGCTGCCGCGCGCACCGCGTTGTCACCCGGTGGCCACTTGATGATCGAGGTTCCGGATCCCGAGTACCGACTCGGTCGCGTGCTCGGCAAGTGGTGGCTGCCGTGGTTTCAGCCGCAGCATCAACACTTGATCCCGGCCGACCGCCTCGGCGAGCTGTTGCGCGAGGCCGGGTTCACGCCGCTGGTCTGGCACTATCGCGAAGCGCATCAGGTCGTCGACTTCTTCTTTGCCGCGTGGCTGCTGCTCGATCGGATCGCGCCGCCCGCCTATCAACCATGGCGATGGCGCGGCGGCGGCGGCTCGCTGTGGCACACGTTCGTGTGGACGTTGGGCACGCCGTTGATCGCGCTCGGCATCCTCACCGATCACGCGGTCAAACCGTTCCTGCGGTCGCGTCGGCACACCAACACGTACCGCGTGCTCGCGCGGCGAGACTAGGTCGCGCTCGGTCGGTTGCGCTGGCGTCGTCGCGCGATCAGCCAGAGCCCGACGATCGACAGCACGAGCACGACGTCGAGGGGAAGCCACAGCGTATGGGGCTTGATCACGATGATCGGCGGCTTCCGGACTTCCGCTTGCCGCCGAGCTGCGCGAGCGCGGTCGGCAGCGCCATCGGTGCGGCGAACAGCAGGTGATCTTCCAGAGATCGGTGACGTAGTGCGCGAGCCATGCGGTCAACGCCGGCGATGCATCGTAGCCATGCTTGCCGAGCCACGCGGACAGCGCCTCGGGTTCGTCGGCCTCGACCGTCGTCGCGTCGAAACCGGCGACGTGCGCGGTCTGGATCACGTGCACGCCGTCGCCAGTCCTCGTCGCCGCGGTCGAGTCGTAGTCCTTGCGAGACCGAAAGCGCGACCTCGAGTCGCCGTAGCGTCATCGCCTAGAGCGTGCCACGAGCGGCGCGCTCTTACTTCGCGACCGAGACCTTGACCGGTGGTGCCCACGCTTTGTCTTCGGCGGTGTAGTAGAGGTACGCCGAGCTCGCGGGAGCTTCGTAGTCGCCGGGCACCGCCGCGAGCAGGTCGAGGTCGATGTCCTTCTTCGCGGTGGGGGCGATGCCGCGCCAGTAGAGGATCACCTCGCGCGGCCGCGTCTCGTAGAAGTCGATCAGCCCCTTGTCCTTGAGCTCCTTGAGCTGCCAGGTCTGGGTGACCAAGCCGCCCGGCAAGCCGACCCGGGCGAGCGTCATCGGCACGCCGTCCGCGGTGCGGTTCTCGATGTGAGCGCGAAGCTTCACGCCTTCGCCCATCCTGACGTGGTCCTTGTCGAGCGTGGTCGCGACCGAGACCTTCGCCTTGTCGCTCGATTGCGGACGCGCCGAGCGGTAGTCGATCGAGACGGTGTAGGGCAGCGTCGCGCCGCCTTCGAGTCGGAGCTCGATCGTGTTCTTACCGGTGTGCAGCGCGCCGGCGAGATCGTCCCACACGAGCGCGTCTTTGCGCCCCTTGTCAAACGCGATCGTGCCGGCCTCGTGCCCGTTGACGATCAGCGTCGCGCCGCCGCCGGCCTGCATCTGGCGCGCGTGATCGGCGTACGCGGTCAACGACTTCAAGCCGAGGATCGTCGCC
>CAZDGY010000714.1:0-3912 GCA_964504685.1 uncultured Kofleriaceae bacterium
TGGCTCGAGGAGCTCGCCAAGCCCGCCGTAGACGTCGTTGAGATCGCCGCCTACGACGACCGGCGTGTCGTGGTGCAACGTTTGGAACGGGTGCGAATCGAGGAACCTCGCGACCTGGATCCGGCGTTCGTAGCGAGCGAGCCCGAGGTGCATGTTGTAGACGTGGACGGTGCGGTCGATCTCTTCGCCACCGGTGCTGTTCTGACGAACGCGGATCACGCCGTGGACGACGCTGCGCTTCTTTCGGAACCGCAGCGATAGATCGATGTTCGAGCTCTCGATGATCGGGTAGCGACTGAGCACCGCGTTGCCGTAGTGGCCGCCGCCACGGACGTCGACGTTCGGATACCAGGTGCGATAGCGCATGCCGAGCATGTCGCCGAGCACGTCGACTTGGTGATCGTGGTTCGAGCGCGGCGCACCCGCGTCGACCTCTTGCAGCAACAGCACGTCAGCCTCGAGCCTGCGGATCACGTCCGCGATCCGCATCGGCTCGTAACGGCGATCGAGGCCGCCGATGCACTTGTGGATGTTGTAGCTCAGCACGCGCAGCTTCACGACACGCGCTCCTGGGTCGCCGTAGACGGGGGCTGGAGCTGTGCGACGACCAACGTCTCGTCGTCGTCGCGCAGGCGGCCGGCGCGGTGAGCTGCAACGGCGGCGTGGACCAGCTCGTGGACCTGACTCGGAGTCATGTGGTCGCGATCGATCCGCCGCAACAGGCGTTGCAGTCCGCGATCGCCGAACGGCTTGCCGTCGGGATTCTGCGCTTCAACCACGCCGTCCGTATACCAAACGATCAGATCGCCTGCTCGTAGCGTTCTCTCCTGCACCTTCGGCGGGGCGACGTTGCCGCTGCCCAATAGGTTTCCGCGCGCGACGAGCGCAACGAGCTCGAGATCGGCTTGCTCCTTCCCGTCGGGGAGACGACACACGTACGGCGTCGTATGGCCGCACGACACGAACGAGAGAGCGCGCGTCGCCGGGTCGAAAATCGCCGCCGCGCACGTCATCGACAGCTGGCCGCCGCCGACGCGATGGACTGCGGCGTCGAGCGCGCGAATCAAGTCGCCGAGCGCGAGTGCGGTGCCGAATCGCCTGACCGCGACATCGCACGCGCCGACCGCCGCGGCCGTCACCATCGCGGACGCCACACCGTGGCCGGTGACATCGCCGATCGCGACGAGCACGCGGCCATCACCGAGCGCAAACGCGCCCCAGAAGTCGCCGGCGCAGCGCGTCGCCGGCAACCACGACCCGATCAGCGTCAGATCGCCGTGAACGTGCGGCCCCCCTCCCGGCAACAGCTCCTTTTGGACCGTCGCGGCGAGCTCGACCTCACGCGCGATTGCCGCTCGCTCGGCAGCGCGTTGCGCCATCCGGGCATAGACCAGCGCTTCACCCAAGCGATCGCCGGCGCTCGCGAGGAACTGCAGCTCGCGACCGCGCAACCGGCGCGTTCCGGACGGGACCATCACGAGCGCGACGAGCTCGTCGCCCGACCGCACCGCCATCAACGGTCGCGCGCCGTGGCGGTCGAACAGCGCCGCGAGCATCGGCCGCAGATCCTCGGGTGCACGAGTCTCGATCTCGTTCGCGAAGATCGGCGTCGTCTGCTCGGCGAGCCAGCCGACGAGCAACGGATCGGGTGCATCTGCATCGTCGACGCGCGCGCCGGTCTCGGTCGTCCAGCCCCAGTCTTCGGCCGCCGCGAGCAAGACGCGGGGCCGCGCGCCGATGCCGAGCTCGACGACATCGATCGCTAGCTGCGCGACCTCGGTCTCCGAGATCAGAGCGCGCGCCCGGCCGACGAGTTGTGCAAGCAACCGGTCGAGCGTGCCTTCGCCACCGCGAGCGCCGCGCGAGATCAGCGAGAACACCGCGATCGTCACGCGCACCGCGCCGAAGCTGAGCACGAGCCCGACCGTACTTACCCACCACGGCAGTGTCCGGCCGAGCGTCGACAGCACGACCGAGCCGAGCACGAGGCCGCCCGCGAAGTGCAACACCAGCAACGGCGCCCGGGTGTCGACCGCCCGAACGCGCAGCAGGTCATCGACGACGAGAGCGCGCACTACTAGCAAGCTGCCAATACCGGACAGCAGCCAGCCGGCCGGGAACACGCCAATGTGATAGGCGAGCAAGACGTCGGTCAGCCCGGCGTACGTGATGAGGTTAGCCGCCAGGGTCGCGCGCAGCTGGCGACGCTCGTCGGACGGTGGCCGAGTGATCGCTGCGTTCGTCAGCGTGAGGAAGCTCGGCAATGACGTCAGGAACGTGGTGAGCAGCGCGAGATACGCCCACGGGCCGACTTCGGCGTACCAGAACCCTGCGGGCAGCCAGCGCACGCCGGTGACGACCTTGTCGGTGGTGGCGCCGATGACGATCCACACCACGGCGAGCACGACGGCGGCCCACACCGCAATCCGGCCGCGACGCTCGCCAAGCAAGGCGAGCTGGAAACCTGCACCGGTCGCAGCCGCGAGCGGAACGAACGCGGCGCCGAGCTTGAACAGCGCGGTCGCAGCGGCTGGCGACGTGATCGACGGCGACAGCGCCATCGCGATCGAATACGGAAACAGCGACGCGAAGTGCAGCGACAGCCAGAGCCGCAGCTGCGGCGCCCCGCGCATCACGAGCGCATACGCGATCACCATCGACATCGCCGCGGGAGCGAACGCGAACGGCAACGACAGCAGGTGCGGCTCGTAGCTCGTGCTCGACCACAGCTCCTGCATCCCAGCGCGGAGCGTATCTCGGTTACGGCAACGCGGCGAATCCGAACGAGTCGCGCGGCGACGGACCGGTCACGTCGAGCTGCGTCCATATCGCGCCGTCGAAGGTCCACGTGTCGCCGAGCAGACCCGTCGCGTCGCTGCCGCCGAACAGCAGCAACGTGCCGCCGACCTCGACCATCCGCGCGCCCGAGCGCGCCGGCGGTCCTGCGCCGGGCACTTGCTCCCAGTTGCCGCCGTCCCACGTCCAGGTATCGCCGAGCGGCGCGTACGTCGGATCGGTCCCCCCGAACAGCACGACCTTGGTGCCCAGCGTCGCGACCGCGGACAGGCAGCGCGGCGACGGCGAGACGGCGGGAACCATCTCGGTCCAGCCCGCGCCGTCCCACGTCCACGTGTCATCGGAGCGACCCGTGCTCGTATCGCAGCCGCCGAACATCACGAGCTTGTCGTCGAGCGCGGCCATCGCTTGGCCGGCGCGCGCGTCCGGCGGCGAGGCGATCGACATCTGCGTCCAGCTGGTGCCGTTCCACATCCAGGTGTCTTGCAAGACGGAGGAGACCGTATCGCCGCCGAACAGCACGACGTTCGCACCGAGAGTCGCGACCTCGGCGATGCGCGCCGACGGTGCCGTGCCGGTGAGCGGCTGCCACGCCGAGCCTACGAACGAAAACTCGTCGCGCAGCAGCGTGTCGTCGACAATGCCACCGAACAGATATACCTCGTCGCCCATCGCGGTAAACCCGACGCCGCGGCGCGCCGACGGCGTGCCGGTAGTCGACAGCAGCTGCCACGTCGCGCCGTTCCAGCTCCACGTCTCGCCGTTATCGACCGCATTGGCTCCATCTGCGACGAGCCCGCCGAACAACACCGCGCGGCTGGTCGAGCTGGTCGGGGCGTCGATCGGATTTGCGCTGCCATCGCCATTGCCGCCGTCGTGCGTGGCCGCCGCGTCCGGAGATTGCGAATGCGCGCCGGACTGGCACGCGGCGCAGGTAACGACCGCGAACCACGACGCGAGCTTCATGGCGAGGCGGTAACACGCCCAGTGCGAAGCGGATTGCTACGTTGTCGTTAACGCGGCGCGGGCTCTTCGGCTAGACTCGGTTCGTGGCGGATCAGCGACATCCTTCGGGTCGTAGGCCGCCGGTGTTTCCGCTGCCAGCGCCGCCCGACG
>CAZDGY010000715.1:0-3911 GCA_964504685.1 uncultured Kofleriaceae bacterium
CGCGAGTGTCTTGCCGCTGTCGAGGTCGACGAGCGACACCGCGGCACCATCGGCGGTCGCAACCGTGCGCGCGTGCGGTACGAACGCGAGCAGGCCGTGATCACCGGACGGCAACGCGACCGGCTCGCCATCGGGCATGTGCCACAACCGCGTTCGATAGTCGCCGCCGAGGTGGCGGACCATGAGCAGCGAACCGTCGGGAGAGAACTGGATCGACGGCCCGCCGATGTGATCGCCCGCGAGGCGGCGCGACTGGCCGCTCGCGCGATCCCAGACGCGCACCGCGTCGTGACCGTCGCTGGTCGCGACGAGCGAACCGTCGGGCGAGAACACGATCCGACTACCAGCGCCGTCCGGCGCTCTGGCGGTCTTGCGTTGCCCGCTGTCGAGATCGATGAACGTGATCGTGCCGTCGAGGGCGCCCACCGCGAGCGTTCGACTGTCGGGCGAGAACGCGATCGCGCCGATCACCGTGCCGAAATCCCATACGTCGTGGGCAATACCGCGCGACCACGCGTCGAACGCGAGCTGTCTCGCTTCGTCCCAACCCGGCGCGGTCGTTGGATAGCGTTTGAGCCATGCGAGCGACGACGTCGGATCGCGCGTCAGCTCGGCGCGCGCTTGCAAGAGTACGAGCGCGTCGTTGCGCGCGGTCGCGACGGCTCGCGCGGCTTCCGCATCGTTGCGACTCGCGGTGATGCGCACGACGCTGACCGCGCCGAGTACCGCGAGCACGCACGCGAAGCCGACGACCAGCGCGTGCCGGCGGACGAACCGCATGATGTGCTGGCCCGTGGAGTAGTGCCGCGCCGCGACCAACTGGCCGGTCTCGAACCGCTTGAGATCGGCGACGAGTTGTTCCGCGTCGGCGTAGCGATCGCCGGGCTCGCGCGCCATCGCCTTGTCGATGATCGCGGCGAGATCGAGTGGCACGTCTGGCTCGCGCGTCCGGATCGGCGGCGGCGGACCAGCGAGCACGCGCTCGACGACATCGCGCGAGCTCCCGCGTGCATACGGTGGTGCGCCGGCCATGACCTCGTAGAGCAGCGCGCCGAGCGAGTAGACATCCGCACGCGGATCGAGCGGCTCGCCGCGCGCTTGCTCGGGCGGCATGTAGCCGGGCGTGCCCACGACGCTACCGAAAGCGGTGTAGCCAGGCGGCGCGGGCAGCGGATCTGCGGCGTCGTCGCTCGCCGAGCCATCCGCGGCGTACTGCTTGGCGAGGCCCCAGTCGATGACGACGGTCTCGCCGTAGTCGCCGACCAACACGTTCGATGGCTTGAGGTCGCGATGGATGACGTGATGGGCGTGCGCATACGCGAGCGCGTCGACCGCCGTGATCACGCGTGGCAACAGGGCCAGGCGGTCGGCGAGCGCGGTCGTCTCGGCGATCACCTTGTCGAGCGAACGCCCGGCGACGCGGTTCATCGCGTAGAACGGCTTGCCGTCCGCCCACCGGCCCGCTTCATAGACGTGAATGATCGCGGGGTGCTGGAGGCGCGCGGTGATCTGCGCCTCGCGCTCGAACCGCTGGAGATTGTGCGCGCTGTGGGGCAGCAGCTCTTTGATCGCGACGTCGCGACCGAGCCGACGATCGTGTGCGGCGAGCACGCGCCCCATCCCTCCGCGCGCGATCTCGTCGCCGATGATGTAGTGCTCGCTGTCGACCAGCGGCAACTGAGTCTCGCCGACGTCACCATCCGCCGCCACCGACGGCAGCCCCGCGCCGGCAGGCACACTCGTGTAGCTCTTCGTCTCCACCCCGCCGCGATCTTACTCGATGCTGCGAATCACTGGTCGACGTCGACGCTGTCGTGACCCGACGCCAGCATCAGCACCAACCCGACGACCATCGCGCCGAGGCCGACGACGCCGAGCCCGAGGCTGGTCCCGTCGACGTTGCCGCCGCCCTCGCCCTCGACCTCCATCGGGATCGCGAGCAACTCACCCGTGGCCGCCGCGATCGCACCGGCGATCACCATGCCTTTGCGCTTCTTGTGAAACGACACCGAGCTCTTGCCCTCAGGAATCACTGCGCGTCCCGAGACCGCGCGGTCCTCGGGGCTCGAGAAGATGACGGTGGCCGTGCCGGTCGCGACTTGCTGGTCGCACGGCAGCTTGCACGCCGGCAGCGTCGCGCCGTTCGCATCGACGACGGTCACCGAGTAGGCGCCACCATCGTCGTTGTCGGTGAAGTGAACCGGAGCGGGGGCGCCGGCGCGGACGTACGGCACGACGCTGGGACCGCACGCCGTTCCGAACATCGCGAGCAAGGCGAGAGCAGCAGGAGCGCGGCCAGAGATGGTTTGCATGGGCAGGTCCAAGAGCAACAGGTGTGCCTCTCATAACCCGCGTGAAAACGCGTAGCGAAGCCTGGTTGGCCAGATTCTTAAGTGTCCCGCGCTGTCCCGAGACACTCGGCGTTCGGGTGAGCCGAAACCGTGGGGTCGTGGCTCTGACCGGATATGAAAAAACTTAGCAACAAGAAGCTCTCGCTCTCGACCTCGACCGTCCGCGTGCTCGACGGCGACCAACTCGATGGCGCCAACGGCGCCGGGGTCAACACCCACACGATCATGATCGTGCGCCCGACGATCGCTGCGAACGCCGCGGTGCGTTGCGTCCGCCCGACCGGGACGGTCCACACCGCGCCCTGCCGCTTCCCGGGCTAACGAATGTCGTAGAGGTCGCGCTTCGGCTTGGCCGGAGCCGGAGCCGGAGTCGGCGGAGTAGCGGGCGGCGCGGCACCGGGAGCCGGCGGGCTATCGTGATGAACCAGTCGGCCCCAGCGCGGGCCGTGGAGCAGCGCTGCGATCTCCGGGCTCGCCTTCCAGGACGCGACGTCGTCGTCGGTTCCCGACCTGCCGTCGGCGCCGGCCGAGACCAGGCCGATCACCTGATCGTCGGGCTGGGCGTTGCACGTCAGCGTCATCGGACGGCCCCAGGCGTCGAGCAGGTCCCCGGCGTCGCCCGCGACATCGCGAGGCGTCGGACACGGCGCGCCGGCGTGATTGCGCGACCACACCACGAATCGAGCGACCGCCTCGAGCATCGGGCCCTTCGTGTCGACCGGTGCGACCGCGGCGTCGATCGGCGTCGGCGGCGGGGGTGCCGCGTCGGGCAGCGGGGCGGTATGCGGCGCCAGCGCGGGCGCGCTTGCGACCGGCGGCTCGGCCACGTCGGTTCGATTGCTGCGCGTGACGACGATGATCAGCGCCGCGCTCGCCGCCGCGACCAGCACGCCCGCAGTTGCCAGGACACCGACCCGCTTCGCGCTCGGATGGGAGCTGATCGCCGAGCCCGCCGCGCCGGAGAACGTCGTGGGGACCCCAGCGGGTCGCGGGGTCGGGGCGATCGGCAGCTGGCGGCTCGACCGGCCCATCGAGAACTCGGCGTTCGACGGCAGCTGATCGATCGCGGCCGCGAGCTCGGCCCCCGACGCGAACCGATGCGCCGGGTCCTTCGCGAGACAGCGTGCGATCAGGTCGTCGACATCGCTCGGCACATCGATGCGCGCGCTCGAGATCCGCGGCGCCGGCTCGCGCAGGTGCATCGCGATGATGTCGCCGACCCCTTCGCCGTCGAACGGCGGACGACCGGCGAGCAGCCGGAACAGCACGCAGCCGAGCGAGTAGACGTCGGACCGCTGATCCGCTTGGCCGGCGCCGCGGCACTGCTCGGGCGACATGTAGATCGGCGTCCCCATCACCGCCGCGGTCACCGTCTTGAGCGCGATGTCGTCTCCGGTGAGCTTCGCGATCCCGAAGTCGAGCACCTTCGCTCGCTCGCCGCCCGGCACTTCGAGATCGCGAACTAGAAAGATGTTCTCGGGCTTGAGATCGCGATGCACGATGCCGCGCGCGTGGGCCGCCTCGAGCGCGCTCGCGACCTGGCGAAGGATGCGCAGCGCG
>CAZDGY010000716.1:0-3909 GCA_964504685.1 uncultured Kofleriaceae bacterium
GAGCCCGACGTCCCCGCCGTGCGCGAACAGCTCCTTGCCCGCGGTCAGGTCCCATACCGCGACGCCGATCTTGGCCTTACCGAGCGACGCGTGCGCGCTGATCGCGCCGGTAAGCTTGCCCTCGAGCCACGCCGCGCGTGCGGTCGCATCGGCCGGGGCGACGAGCTTGCTGCCGCTGCCGCTGCCGGCTTCGTCGTCGTCATCGCTGCCCGCCGCCGATCCCGCCGTCGGGTCGGCGCTCGCATGCGGCATACTCAGCAACGCGAGCGCGCCGAGCGCCGCGATTACCCCGCGAGATGTCCACACGCCTTCACGCTATCACGCTCGCGCTGGTGATCGCCGCCGCGTGCTCCGGTCGTCGCCGCACCCCGGACGACACGATCGTCGTCGCGATCGAGACGCCGATGACGACGCCCGACCCGCGGCACGACATCAACAAGATCGACGAGAAGCTGACCCGCCTGGTGTGCGCGGGCCTTACCGCGCTCGACTCGCCCGACATGGTGCCTCGGCTAGAGCTCGCGGCGAGCGTCGATCGCGTCGACGACTTGACCTGGGACGTCGCGATCAAAGACAGCGCGAAGTTCTCGGACGGCTCGTCGGTCACCGCCGACGACGTCGCCCGCACGTTCCGCGAGCTGATCGATCCCGAGTCGAAGAGCGAATTTCACAAGGCGTGGACCGAACGGCTCGAAACGATCGAGGTCATCGGCGCGCGCACCGTGCGGTTCCATTTGAAGTCACCGCTCGCGACGATCTTCACCGATCTCGACTTCGGCATCCTGTCGTATCACGGCGTGCCGCCCGGCGAGAGCGCGCCTCACGTCGTGTGCGCCGGCCCGTACGTGCTGCGCGAGCTGACGTCGCAAGCCGCCTATCTCGACGCGAATCCGTACTACCTCGGCGGTCCGCCAAAACTGCCGCATGTCGAAATCAAGTTCGTGCGCGACGCGAATGCGCGGATCCTGATGCTCGCCGGCGGCTCGGTCGACCTGGTCCAGAACGGCGTGCGACCGGATCTCGTCGACGACGTCGCCGCCGACCCGGGGCTACGGATCGAGGCCGGCCGCAGCGTGATCTTGACCTACATGCTGCTCAACAACGAGGACCCGCTGCTCGCGGATGGCCGCGTGCGCCGCGCGATCGCGCTCGCGATCGATCGCAAGTCGATCATCGCCGCTCGCTTCGCCGGTCGCGCGATTCCCGCGATCGGCCTATTGCCGCCGACCCACTGGGCGTTCGAGCCCGACGTCGCGCGCTACGACTTCGATCCAGCGCGAGCCGGCGAGTTGCTCGATGCCGCTGGATATCCGCGTGGGCCCGACGGCGTGCGCTTTCACCTCGTGTACAAGACGTCGTCCGATGACTTCCGCGTCGCGGTCGCGCACGTCATCGCGGCTCAGCTCGCGCGGGTCGGCATCGACGTCGAGATCCGTCCGTTCGAGTTCGCGACGTTCTTCGCGGACATCAAGCGCGGCAACTATCAGATCGCGACGATGCAGACCGCCGATATCACCGAGCCGGACTTCTACTACACGTACTTTCACTCGACCTGGATTCCGAGCAAGGCGAACCCGGATGGCTACAACCGCTGGCGCTACCGCAACGCCCGGGTCGACGAGCTGACCGTGGCCGGCCGGCGCGAGCTCGACCGGGCCAAGCGCAAGGTGATCTACGCCGAGGTCCAGCGGATCGTGGCCAGCGATGTCCCGATCGTGCCGCTCTGGCACGAGGACAACGTGGCGATTACCGGCGCGGACCTGCGGGGTTACGCGATCGTTCCCAACGCCCGCCTGACCGGCTTGATAGGCGTAACGAAGAGTCGCTGACCGGTTCGGCGAGCTTCCACGGGCCGGGGCCGTGTGGTACCTACGGTTGCTGAAATGGCCGCCATCGACCCCGCCGTGGAAGAGCTCTTCGTCGGCATCGCTCACGCGCTGTTCGTCAACCGCCTGCACGTCCTCCGGCTCACCGAAGTGGTGCGCCTAGGCATCAAGCCGGATCCGCACGACCAGAACATGGAAGTGCCGCAGGACATCGACAAAGAGTTGATCAACCAAGCGTTCGCGTACGTCCAACGCCACTTCCCGCCGGCGTTCGCCGCCAAGATCGAGACCGCGAAGGCGCGCTGGGTCCGGCTGGCCTAGCGCGCGATCACCGCACGCGATAGTTGAGCGTGAGCGACGCGCCCGCGCGCGTGATGGTGACAGTGAACACCTTGGCGTCGCGCAGCCTGTCGTAGAGCTCCAGGACGTGGTCCGGTGTGCCCAGCAGGTGGCCGTTGATCGCGGTCACGGTGTCGCCGTTGTGCAGCCCGAGCGCCGCGAGCAAGGAGTCCGGCCGCACCGCGTACAGCTTGAAGCCGTCGGGCTTGCCGTCCTTCACCGCCGGCACGATCCGAGCGCCGCGGTTCGCCATCGGGTCGGCCATCACCGCGGACGCCAGATCGGCCGGTACCTCGTAGGTCGTGGCGTCGATCTGCTTGATGCTCGCGATCGGCAGCGCAACCGGCGCATTCACCGGTGCGGGATCCGCGACGGTGATCGTCAGCGTCAGCGGCTGATCGGTGCGATCGGCATCGAACACCACGGTCGGGCGCTGGGCTGCAGAGGTCAGCGCGGCGCGCGCCTCGTCGATCGTGGTGATCGGCGTACCTCCGATCGCGTGGATGACGTCGCCGATATTCAGCCCGCGAAACGTGTATCCATTCGCGACCGAGACCCCCGCGGGCTTGCCCTTGCGCGTGATCTGCGTGAACACAGCGGCTTCGCTCGTCGCGCGTGCGAGCTCATCGCGCGTCATGTGCAAGGCGCCGTGACGCAGGTCGAGCGGCACGCGCACGTCGACCGCGTTCCCGTTCCGCAGCACCGCGAGGTACACGACGCTGCTCGACCGGACGTCAAGGCGAGCGTTGTTGAGCGACAGCGCCGATACGCCGTTGACCATCACCAACAGGTCGCCCTTGGCAAGCCCGAACGCGGGCACGTCGTGACTGATGATCAGCCCGACCGGCTCGTCGAGCTTGGCCTCTAGCACCGCGAACAGGTCCTGGAGCCCATCGGGATCGACAGGTGCCAGAGGCGCGGCGTGGGCCGCGGATGACACCAAGCAGGCGGCGACGATCCATGCGCGGTTCATCGCCCGACCGTAACTTACACGCCGGCACCAAGCCGCTCGAACCGTCTGGTTTCTCCGCGAGGACTAGGGCTCGCGCTTGCGCCGCGCCAGCTCCGCGCGCCGCTCGCCGAGCTCGCGTTCGAATCCCGAGTCGCTCGGTTCGTAGATCACTTCGCCGACCAGCTCGTCCGGCAGGTAGTCGGCCGGCACGTACGCGCCGGCGAAGTCATGCGGGTACTTGTAGCCCTGGCCGTGGCCTAGCGCTTTGCCCGCGCCACTCTCCGGCCGCAACCGCGCCGGCACCGGCAATGCCCCGCGTTCGCGCACGAGCTTGCGCGCCGCTGCGTAGGTCGTCAGCGCGCGATTTGATTTCGGTGCGAGCGCGAGATAGACGACCGCTTGGGTCAGCGGCAGCACTCCTTCGGGCAAGCCGACGAGCTCGACCGCGGCGAGCGCCGACGTCGCGACGACGAGCGCCTGCGGATCGGCATTGCCGACGTCTTCGGACGCGAAGATCACCATCCGGCGCAACACGAACCGCGGATCCTCGCCCGCTTCGATCATCCGCGTCATCCAGTACACCGAGGCGTCGGGATCGCTGCCGCGCATGCTCTTGATGAACGCCGAGATCACGCCGTAGTGCTCGTCGCCGGCCTTGTCGTAGAGCAGCGTCTTGCCCTGCGCCGCTTCGGCGACGTGCTCTGCGGTGATCACGCCGTCGCCGACTTCGCGTCGCGCGAGCTCGGCCGCGACCTCGAGCACCGAATACAGCCGGCGCGCATCGCCGGCGGC
>CAZDGY010000717.1:0-3909 GCA_964504685.1 uncultured Kofleriaceae bacterium
CAGTGGCGGCGTCAGCGTGAAGTACCCGTTCACGTTCCGCCAGACCGGCACCTGAGCGCGTTCACGCGGAGGCAACGGCGTCGGTGAGCAACCGGCGCCGTTTTCGCGTTTCGGTCACGGCATCCGCAGCGTGCGCAATACGTCGCTGCAGATCGCGTCGCTCTCCCGGTCGTGGCCCGCATCGATCAGGCAGGTCACGTCGAGCTCGCGATCGCCGACCTTGCGGATCCCCACGGTGGCGTCGAGCCGCCCCATCGCGGCGTGCCACGTACATGCCGACCCTCCGTCACGCACTTGGCTGATCGGCGGACCATGCCCGGCTCGCACGTGCTCGACCTCTTCGCTGCAGGTCGTCCAGATCGCCGACGTCCGAGAGCTCCGCCATCGAGCGCCAGCCGTCGGGGATCGCGATCGTCAGCTCGCCGAGGTGCAGCTCGGTCGCCGATTTGTCGCCGGTCCATCGCCCATGGTGGCACCCCACGACCGCGACGAGCGACGCAACGCCGAACCACGACTTCAAGTCGCAACTATACGCGTGTGATCCGACCGCGGTTGTTACGTTCAGTCGCCCTTGAGCTGCAGCACCCACGCGCGCCACTTCGGCTCGAACGTCGCGAGGTCTTCGCCGAGCACCGACTCGAGCGCCGCTTGCCCGGTCAGGTCTTTCTTGTCTGCGCGGAACGCGGTGTAGAACGCGTGCAGCTGATCGTGCTCTTGTAGGTAGTACATGATGTAGCGCGCGAACGCGTATGCGTCGTAGTCCGCGCCGTAGAACTCGTCGGTCGTCGTGCCCATGAGCTTGGTCATCGCCGGCAGCGTCTTCGCGCGGATCTCTTTCTTGAGCTCTGGTAGCCGCCAGTTGACGAGGCCGATGATGTGGCCTTTGCGCTCGCTCGGATACTCGAACAGCGATGCGAACCCCTCGTTGAACCACGACGGCACGTCGGGAAAGTTGATCTCCATGTACGGGTGCACGAGCTCGTGCGACAGGGTCCCGAGCCCGGACGCGTTCATGATCAGCGCGTTGTGGTCGGGCGAGTAGTAACCGAACGGCGTGTCCGGACCGTCGCCGAAGAATTTCTTCGCGCCCTTGCGGAACGCGCGCTCGTTTTGGAACAACCAGACTTCGAGGAGGCGCTCGGGCCGCTTGTCGAAGAAGTCCTTCTCGAGCATCGACGCCTTGTCGTGCAAGAACCCTTTCGCGATGTGGCGGACCTGCGCGGCCGGGCCGTCGCCGACCACCACGAAGGGCGCCTCGACGAGCACGGTGTAGCCCTGGCCGGACAGCTTGTCCCGCAGCTCGGTCGCGCGGGTCTCGAGCTCGTCGGCGGTCGGCTCGGCGAGCGCGAGGGCAGGGGTGAGAAGAGACGCAGCTAGAACGGTGAGCGCGATGTTCCTCATCTGCAGGTTGACGTGCGAGCGCCGTGGAAGTTGCCGCCGCCGTGTAAGGTTTGTGCAAGCCCCGAGGCCGATCGATCGATCGGCTGTTCGGCGCAGCAAGGACGGCCGAATCCTTGGGCGGAGGGGCCCCCGTTCACGGGGCCCGGGCTGATTTGCGTGGCGCGTCGCAGGTGGGCTCGTACAATGGGTTGGTGAGGCTTGGAGCGATGTTAGGCGTGGTCGTGCTCGCCAGCGTCGCGTCCGCCGCCGGCGACGGCGAGGCCGTCATGCACGCCGCGCCGACTTGCGACAAGGGGCGTGCGCACTGCTTCGAGATCCAGCTCCACGTCGTCGATCTAACCGCACCGCCGTCCGGCGGGGCTGCCGCTGACCGCGGCTTCGTCGCGACTCCCGAATGGATCGCGGCCCAGGTCGCCGGCGCGAACCGCCATTTTGCCGCACTCGATGTCGGGTTCCAACTGGCAGGCGTCGACACGCTGCCCGCGTCGTTCGATCACGTCGAGAGCCGCGGCCAACGCGACGCGCTCGCCGCCCAGAAGCTCGGGGGCAAGGTCATCCATGTGTTCGTCGTCGGCCAGCTCGACGATGTCGACGAAGAAGGCGCGATCGCCTACGGCGTGACCTGGCATCGCCGCAACGACGACCGCAAGTACGTCATCGTCTCCGCTGCGGCGCTGGAACGCACGCTCGCACACGAGCTCGGCCATTTCTTCGGCTTGCCCCACTCGACCTATGCGATCTCGATCATGAACAAGTCGGATCGCAGCGATCCGCCGATCGAGCAGCGCACGTTCGCCGACGAAGAGATCGCGGCGATGCGCCCGAAGCTCGCGCAGCTGCTGCACGACAAGGTCATCGCCGACGTCGCGCCACGATAGCCTCCTAACGGATGTCGATCTTCGCGCCGATCGTGTACTTGATGTCTTGAGGGCCGGCGCCCGCGTCGATCGTCATCTTCGCGGTCGATGTCATGTCGATCGTCGCGTGGGTGGCGAGCACCTTCGCGAATTCGAACGTCATCTCGCCCTTGCCCGTCCCGGACCATGTCACGACTCGCATCTTGACGCCGGCCGGCACGGTCGGGCCGGTGAAAGCCTGCGGGTCCGCCTTCTGTGCGAGCGAGACCGACGCGGTCACGTGGTTGGCGTCGAGCGCCGTGATCGCGTACGTCGTGGTCTGGTTCAACGCCACCCCGCCGGCGTTGATCGCCGACATCACCTGCCACTTCGCTCCGAGTCCGACCTCCTCTTCCGGGAACGGCGCCGACAGCTGACTGAACGACTGCATCATGCTGTCCATCATCTGGCGGACCGTCGGATCGACGTTCGGAGCCAAGTTGATCTCGGCTGCGGTCGTGAAGTTGCGCGCATCGACCACGATGTGACCGCTCGTGCCGATCAGTCCTTGCATCGCCTTCTTGACCGCATCGACGACCGCGGGCGCGGCGCCGGCACCGTCGACATCGATCTTCGTGAACGTAACGTCGTACTTGATGTCGCCGGACTTCGTGATCTCGGTGACCTTCGCCGGCATTGACATCGTCATGATCGGCAGCTGCGTCGCCGGGATCGACATCGCGCCGTCGATCGCCATCGACATCTTCGTGGCCATGACGAGCGTCTGGGTCGCGCCGCGGGTCGCGCGGATGCGCAGCTGCTGCTTCGCACCGTGGCCGGCATCGAGCAACTTGACCTCCGGCCGCGCGAGCGTCTGCGGCGCGGGGTCCGCGGCGGCAATGGTGGAGGCGAGCAGCAGGGCGATGAGGGTGATCCGCGTCATCGGCGGATAGTGCCCTAAATCTCGCGCGCGACCACGCGGCGGAGCGTCTCGGCGTCGATGTTCGAGCCCGACAGGATGACCGCAACCGTCTTCCCCGCGAGCTCGTCGCGCAACGCGAGTAGGCCGGCGAGGCCCGCGGCGCCTGCGCCTTCGGCGAGGTTGTGGGTCGTGCGCAGATAGATCCGGATCGCGTCGGCGATCGCCGCCTCGGGCACCGCGACGAAGCCGGCGAGCCCTTCGCGCAATGGCTCCCACGTCATGTCGTAGGTCGAACGCGTCGCGAGGCCGTCGGCGAACGTATCGGCGCTCGCGGTCGTGAGCCGCTCGCCAGCGTGCCAGGAATCGTGGGCGGCCGCGGCGGCGGTCGACTGCACACCGTAGATCTTGACGTTCGGTCGCAACGCGCGGGTCGCGACGATCGCGCCGACCGCTTGAGAACCGCCGCCGACCGCGACCACGATCGCATCGAGCTGCGGCGCTTGCTCGCACAGCTCGGCCGACAGCGTGCCAGCGCCGGCGATCACGTGCGCGTCGTTCGTCGAGTGGCCCATCACCATGCCGCGATCGATCGCGGTGCGTTTCGCGACCTCGAGCGCCTCGTCGTCGTCGCGACCGGCCTCGATCAGCTCGGCGCCGTAGCCGCGCATCGCGGTGTTCTTCTCCGGGTTGTTGCCGTGCGGCACGCAGATCACGACCGGCACGCCGAGCTCGGCGCCCGCCCACGCGAGC
>CAZDGY010000718.1:0-3909 GCA_964504685.1 uncultured Kofleriaceae bacterium
ATCTGCGAGCCGAAGAAGCCGGGCTCGTTCGTGTAGTACTTGACGACCTCGTTGCACCAGCGATGGACGAGCGTGCGCGTGTCGCCCTTACGCGGATAGGTCTTGGTCAGCGTCGCGGTCGTGCCCTTCGAGACCTCGTAGAGCCGGAATTCGACCGAATCGGCGGTCGCCTTGAACTTGATCACGCCGTACGCACCGACGTCTTTCCACTTCTGCGGATCGATCGACAGCGCTTCGGTCTTGAGATCGGCAAGGAACGACTGCGGATCGAGCACCTTGAACACACCGGCGACCGAGAGATCGAACGACTCGATCTGCGCGATCTCCTTCGCCGCGGCGACATCGCCGTCGACCGCCGCCGGCGTCGCGATCGGATACAGGCCCTTCTTCTGACCGCCGACATCGATCGTCACGTCATCCGCGTGCGCCAGCGCGGGCGCCACGAGCGAGAGCGCGAGGGTCGCGACTACGGCGGCGTGATGGTGAACTTGAAGCATGTGTAGGTCTCGGTGAAGTGAAGCAGACGGGTCGGGACTTCCTCGGGAGTCTCGTTGCGGATCTTCTGCAGGCCTCTGAGCGAAGCTTCGGCGGCGATCTGCAGGTCGTCGTCGGTCTTCACCTTGAACTTGTAGTCGGTAATCTTGCCATCGGGCGCGAGCAAGATGCACCCGACCGGCACGCTATCGCCCTTCGCGATCGCCGGCGGCTGATAGTGCATGTCGCGGTTGAGCCGCGCAAAAAACGGGTCGCCCTTCGAGACGGCCGCGTTGCCGTCCGCCGCGCCACTGAGATCGCCGACCGTCGGCTTCATCAGCGGGCCGGTCGGGGCGTCGTCATCGGTCGCGTGCTTGAACTGGTTCAGCTTCTGATCGACCGTTTTGTCGTCAGGCTTCTTCTTCGGCTCGTCTTTCTTCGGCTCCGGCGGCTTGGCCTTGTCGTCGTGCGACACGCCGACCGGCTTCTCGATCGGATCCGGTGGCTTGAACTCCTTTTGCGGCTGCTTCTGCGCCACCTTCTTGTAGGCGATCGTCGCCTCGATCACGTTCTCGTTGCCGAGGTCCGGCGTGTCGTCCTTCTTCTCGACCCGCATGTAGACCATGAGCGCGAACAAGGCTCCGCTGACCAGGGCGGTAGCCACGATCGAAACCACCGTGATGTCGTTGTCGCGCAGGCTCATGCTGTCTCTACTAAGACGTTCGTCACGGGCTCTTGTTCTCGTCGAGCTTCTTCATATCGTCCGCGAGCTTAGCGTCGTCTTCCGGGGTGGTCAGCAGCATGACCTTGGCTACCCCAGCGTTCTTGGCCACCGCCATCGCCCGGGCGACCGCGCCGTATTGCAGGCCGTCGGCGGCGTCGATGTAGATCGCGCTTTCCCTCTGGACCCGGTCGTTGGCCTTGAGCTTGAGCCCGAGCTCTTCCCATTTGATCGGCGTTCCGCCGAGGGTGATCTTTCTGGCGGCATCGATCGTCAACACGAGCTTGCCCTCGGGATCTTCGATGTTCTTCGCGGTGACTTGCGGCAGCTCGATCTCGACGCCGGTGTTCATCATCGGCGCGGTGATCATGAAGATGATGAGCAGCACGAGCATGACGTCGACCATCGGCGTCACGTTGATGTCGGAGTTGAGCTCGCCGTCGCCGCCCGCTTTCATCGCCATCGCGCGCTACCTCAGGAAGTGCCGCTTGATGATGTTGAGGTAGTCCTGCTCGAACGTTTCCATTTCGGACCGGAGCACGCGGATGCGCCGCGTGAAGTAGTTGTACGCCATGACCGCAGGGATCGCCGCTACGAGGCCGATCGCGGTCGCAAACAGCGCTTCGGCGATGTGCGGACCGACGGTCTTGATCGTCGGCGCCGAGTTCTTCGAATCGGCGATGTCGACGAACGCGAACAAGATACCCATGACCGTGCCGAGCAGGCCGATGAACGGCGCCGCCGAGCCGGTCGTCGCGAGGAACGGCACCATCGACTCGAGCTTCGTCGTCTCGTGGGTCTGCGAGCGGCGCAGCGCGCGCTCGATGTTCGCGAGGTTGCCTTCGCGATCGCCTTTGAGCGCCTCGTCCGAGGCGAGCTTAGCGAGCTCGGTGTAGCCGGCGACGAACATCTGCGCGACCGGGCTGTTCCGCATCTGCTGCGCTTGCTTGTAGATCTGCTCGATGTCGCGCGATTTCCAGAACGCGTCGGTGAACTGCTGCGACTCACCCGCGGCCCGGCCGATGTACAGCCGCTTGTAGATGATGATGTAGAGCCCGATCATGAACATGATCGCGAGCAGGATCATCACGGCCTGGACAACCCAATGCGCCTGGTTGAACAGCTGCGGAATGTCGAGGCTTGCCGCGAGGGTCGACGTTGCTTGTGCCGGCGAAAACCCTGGCATAATGACGGCTTCGATAGCACGCGCCATGATGCCGGGTCAATTGAGCAGCCGACGACGACTCGCCTTCGCGGCGCTCGCAGTTGCGTGCGGCTGTACGCGCGTCGATGGTGGCGCGGTCGAGTTGTCGTGGAAGCTGCGGCCCGAGAGTGGACCGGCCAGTGATCCGAAGAATCCGTTTCTCGATTGCAACATCGGAGAACCGAACACATCGCCGGTGAGCGAGATCCAGATCGAGTGGTCGCCGTGCACCGGCGAGCGCTGCACCGCGCGCTGGGACTGCACCCAGAATCACGGCGTCACTGGCTTCGATCTCGACGAAGGCGATGTGCTGCTCACGATCACGCCGCTGTGCGCGGACGGTCCGGCGTCGCCGATGGCGTACGAACCGGCAGCGCCGATCCAGCGCAGCGTCGTGACCGGCAACATCGTCAACCTCGGCGCGGTCGAGCTCGTGCTGCAAGTGTCGTCGTGCGATCCGACCAACCACCCATGCATCTGCGAACACTGATCCCGGTCGCGCTCGCCGCGGGTTGCAACATCCACAGCGGTGGCAACAGCGATCAAGCGTTCGTCAGCGCGACGTGGCAGCTCGGCGATCTCGAGTCCGGCGATCCGATCGCGTGCCCGAGCGGCTTCCCGATCGCGGCGCTCGTCACCCAGCCGCTCGACGACACCTCGGGGCTGGCATCGGGCGCGGCGACGACGACGCAGTTCCCGTGTGACGACGGCGAAGGCACGAGCGCGCCGTTGACGCCGGCGAGCTACGACACCGCGCTCGCAATCCAGAGCTCGGACGGCACGGTGTGGGCGACGTCGGTGCACCAGACGCTCGACATGCACGAGGTCGATCAGGCGTTCGCGACGATCCTCTACGACGACGCAGGCTACTTTCACCTGACCTGGACGTTGGTCGGTGCGGTCTCGGGCTCGACGCTCGATTGCGGCGTGATCTCGATCGACGGCATCGAGCTCGCGAGCACGAGCGCGACCGCGACCGCCGACAACCTGTTCGAGTGCGAGCTCGGATCGGCATACACGCCGGCGATCGTTGCCGGCACGTACGACGTCGAGATCGGCGCCGAGACCGGCGGAACGCATGACGGGACGTACGCGAACCTCGCGAACCTCGAGATCACGACTCCCAATCAAGTCACCGAGCTAGGCGCGGTGATGATTTCGATCGACGGCCAGTAGGCCGTCAGGCGGTCAACTAGATGACGTCGCCGACGCCCGTGAAGTTCTGCGTGCAGCTCGAGCCGTCGTCGAGGTCGAACGTGGCGCTGCCATTGCCGTTAACTTGGTCGGCGTTATCCTCGACGAAGTCGGCCGAGATCGTCTGCTGCGTGATGTTCGACAGCTCCGAGCCCGGGACCGAGTCGGTGAACGACAGGTCGCACTCGGTGACCGAGCCGCAGTCCATCGTTCCACCCACCGTGTCGCCGGTGAGGCCGGTGCGCGCCGCGAGGTTGTAGCCGCCCGTGCCGTCGTCGGTGATGTCGAAGTTGATCTCGAAGGTCGACCCGAGACC
>CAZDGY010000719.1:0-3907 GCA_964504685.1 uncultured Kofleriaceae bacterium
CTAGAACTCCATTTCCATCAGCTCGGCTCCGGCTTCATAGGCCATCGCGATGACGTCGCCGGAGAACTCACAAGAGTACGACGTGATCTTCCAAGACTAGCCGCCACCGCCGGTCGCCAGGATCGCGGCCTTGCAGCGGAACACCACGAACCGGCCGGTCTCGCGCCAGTAGCCGAGCACGCCGGCGATCCGATCGCCGTCTTTCAACAGCTCGAGCGCGGTGCACTCCATGTGGAAGTCGATGCCCTGATGGATGCCGTGATCCTGCAGCGAGCGAATCAGCTCGAGGCCGGTGCGATCGCCGACGTGCGCGAGCCGCGGATATCGATGCCCGCCGAAGTTGCGCTGCGAGATCAGGCCGTCCTTCGTGCGATCGAAGACCGCGCCCCACTCCTCGAGCTCGCGAACGCGCTCGGGCGCTTGCTTTGCGTGCAGCTCGGCCATGCGCCAGACGTTGAGGAACTTGCCGCCGCGCATCGTGTCGCGGAAGTGGATCTTCCAGTTGTCGCGCGGATCGACGTTGCCCATGGCAGCGGCCATGCCGCCTTCGGCCATGACCGTGTGGGCCTTGCCGAGCAGTGACTTCGAGATCACGCCGGTCGAGAGCTTCTGGGCGCTGCATTCGATCGCGGCGCGCAAGCCGGCACCGCCGGCGCCGATCACGAGCACGTCGTGGTCGATGGTCTGAATTTCGGATGCGTCGAGGGCCATGGCGATGCTCGCTTACCAGGTGTGGAAGTCGTGGATCACGCCCATCGACACGAGACGGATGTAAACGTCGGTGACCATCACCCACACGAGGCTCGCCCACGCGAACTGCATGTGGCGGCCGTTGAACCAGCTCGCCTTCTTCCAAGCGCCGAGTGCGACCGACGATTTGCCGCAGTTCGACATGCAGTCCTTGCGGCCGCCGATCATGTGGCGGAACGAGTGGCAGCCGAACGTGTAGCTCGCGATCAGCACCACGTTGATCGTCATGATGATGCTGCCGACGCCGACGCCGAAGTGGCCGTGATAGCAGAACGCCTCGACCGCGTCTTTGCCGAGCAAGACGATGAACACGAGCGCGAAGTACATCGCGTAGCGGTGCAGGTTCTGGAACAACAGCAATGCGGTCTCGCCGCGATACTTGCGCTTGCCTGCGAGTGGGCCGACCGCGCAACCGGGCGGCGATCCGGCGAACGACCGGTAGTACGCCTTGCGGTAGTAGTAACAAGTGAAGCGGAACGCGCCCGGGAAGATCAGGATGTAGATCGCCGGCGAGAACCAGCCCGGGATCCAATGCGGCATGAAACTAGGAATGCCGCCGAACCAGCTGTGTGGCGCGGCGCCTACGACGCTTGGATCGTTGAACAGGACCGGTGAATAGAACGGGGAGAGGTAGGGATCGCTGTAGTAGTGGTTGCCCTGGAGAGCCGCCCACGTCGTGTAGACGACAAAAGTCGAGAACACGAAGAACGTCAGTGCAGGGCCCTGCCACCAGCCGTCAGTGCGAGCAGTGGCGCCGAATCCCTCCGCATGTCCCCCGATAACAGGCAGGTGCGTGGCCATTTCGCCGCGGACTATCGGGGACGGTGTTCGACTTGTCAACCGGACCGCTAGATAGAGCCGTGAGTTTCTGCGTGTTTACCTGGGGACGGTGTTCACTTTGTCAAACGAGAGGCGACGTACGCAACCACAGCTCGGAGGGCTGGCGGGAGCTCGGCGGCGGCGAGCTTGGCGGCTGCCTGACGGCTCAAGCCAAGAGCGGTCGCCATGTCGCTGCGGGTGAGGCCGACCGCGAGCCCGGTCTGAACCGTCACCCTGCGCGCGTCGACGAGATACTTGTCTGGCGTCCGGCCTGCGAACCTAGTCGCTTCGATTCCTAGCGACAGCGCGACTTCGGCGAGAACCTCGCGAGGGTCGGGACGCACGCGAGCGTGGGGCCGAGCGACCAAAGGGACCCACGTCGGGCTCGCGTGCGGAGTCCCAGGCTCCACTGCGCCACGGCGGTGGACGGCGCGTTGGATCGCGTTGATGCCTTCGACGCGGTTCTCCTCCACTGTGCTCTCAACCCAAGCGTCGAACTCTGTCGGCGGTACTCCACAACTCGCAAACCCGTGCTCCACGGCCAGCCACTTCGGTCTAGCGGCGAGGCCAACGTAGGCGCGGTGGCTGGTCCACGAGCTGTCTCGCGCATGCTCGACGACGCGAGCGCGAACTGGGTTGTTGTGGATGTACGCGATGAGCTTCGCCTCGTGCGCAGGCCGGATGGCCCACGCATCGGCGCGCTCCGCGAAGACGGGCCCCCGACCTTGATGCCTCTCGTTGAGCAAACGCGCGAACGGCGAGTTGACGCGTTTGAGCAGATCGCCCAGCGGAGCCTCGCCTGCGAACAGGTCGAGATGGATGTGGTTGCTCATCATTGCGTACGCGACGCACAGCCAGTCGCTGTATTCGACCGCGTGCCCGAGGAGACGAAGATAGAGGTCACGGTCGTCGTCGTCGCGGAGCAGGAACCGCTCGTCAACGAAACGCGAGATGACGTGATAGGTAGTGCCGGCCTCGATCTCTCTGGGAATGCGCACGGCCGGCGTATCGGCCAAGCCAGTCGCCGGTTGTCAAAGTGAACACCGTCCCCAGCTAACTCGCCGTTCTTGCTCGTGAGCGGACGGAACTGCGGTTGTCAAAGTGAACACCGTCCCCTCCCCACGCCGGTTGTCAAAGTGAACACCGTCCCCGGCTAAGTAGCGGTTCTCACTCGCGCTCGGACGGCGTGCCGGTTGTCAAAGTGAACACCGTCCCTGCACCCGTTGTTATTGCTTTGCGTGGGCTGCGATGACATCAGCCACGCAGAGGCTTAGGCGCTGCGCGGTCGGGATGTGCAGGAACTCGTTCGGGCCGTGCGCATTCGAGCCGGGACCTAGCACGCCGGTGATGCAGAACTGCGCTTGCGGAAACTTCTCGCCAAGCATGTACATGAACGGGATCGTGCCGCCCTCACCCATGAACATCGACGGCTTGCCGAAGTACTTCTTCGACGAGTCGTCGAGCGCTTTGTCGAGCCACGGGGCGAGCTCGGGCGCGTCCCAGCCAGCATTCGAGCCGATGTCGGTGAAAGCGACCCTGGCGCCGTAGGGCGGATCTTTTTCCAACGCCTGTTTCACCGCAGCAGCCGCGGCTTTGGGATCGACGCGCGGCGGGATTCGGATCGACAGCTTCAACCGCGTCGACGGGCGGAGCACGTTGCCGGCGTTGCCGATCGGCGGCCAACCATCGGCGCCGGTGATCGCGAGCCCGGGCCGCCAGGTGCGATTGAGGATCAGCTCGACGTTGTTCGCGCTGACCGCCTTGACGCCCGGCTGGAGTGGAAACTTGTCCCAGACTTCGTCGCCCAGCACCTCGGCGGTCCGCTCGGCTTGCGCGATCCGCTGACGCGGAATCTGCGTCGCGAGGGCGTCGAGCTTGATCTGGCCGGTGTGCGAGTCTTCGAGACGATCGAGCAGCTGACGGACAACGCGCTCGCTGGCGGCGATCACGCCCGTGCCATCGCCGGAATGCACGCCCTCGGTCAGCAGCGAGACTTCGAGGTTGCCGATCACGAGGCCGCGCAGCGAGGTCGTCGACCATAGCTGGTCGTAGTTCGCGCAGCCCGAGTCGAGGCACACTACGAGCGACAGCTGGCCGATCCGCGGCGCGAGATGATCGATGTACGCCGGCAGATCGTAGCTGCCTGATTCCTCGCACGCTTCGATCAGCACGACGCAACGCGCGTGCGGGCGTTTGTCGCGGTGCAACGCACCGAGCGCCATCAACGACGCGAAGATCGCGTAGCCGTCGTCGGCTCCGCCGCGGCCGTAGAGCTTGTCGCCTTCGATCACGGGCGTCCACGGGCCGAGCCCCTCGCGCCAACCGCTCATCTCCGGCT
>CAZDGY010000720.1:0-3904 GCA_964504685.1 uncultured Kofleriaceae bacterium
AGGCCGATCTCAGCATCGACTCGATCAAACGGATCGAGATCATCGGTGAGCTCGCGCAACGGCTCGGCCTGAAAGTCGATGGCGATAGCAACGCGGACGCGATCGTCGAAGAGCTCGCGACCCGCAAGACGTTGCGCGCGCTCGTCGCATGGCTGTCCGAACGGCTCGCCCAACCCGCGGCCACCGCGCCGGCTCCGATCACGTCGACGATCGACGCTGCGGCCCCGATCGCGACCGCCGACGATGCTGACACCGGGCCGATTCGCACCGGCGCCACCACCGACGCACAAGTCCGCCGTTATCGGCTCGCGATCGTCCCCGCGCCTGCACCGGTCAACGGCTATTCGACGCTCGCCGGTCAGCGCATCGCGATTTGCGCCGGCGATGACGAAGTCGCGATCGCACTCGAGGCGAAGCTGTTCGCGGAGGGAGCGACGGTTCGCCGGGTTGCGGGCAACGTCGCGCTCGGCGACGAGCTCGATGGCCTCGTTCACCTCGGTCAGATCGACTCGATCGCCGCGATGCGGGCTCAGTTCGAGCGCGTACGCGAAGCCGCGCTCGCCGGCGCGAAGACGATCATCGTCGTCACCGCGCACGGCGGCTTCGGTCAGCAAGCCGGCGATGTCCTCGGCGGGCCGGCAGGTCTGGTCAAGACCGTCGCCGCCGAGTTCCCCGCGATCCGCGCGCGCGTCGTCGATGTCGAGCCCGGCACCGCCGATGTCGCCGCGCTCGTCCACGGCGAGCTCCACGCGCACGACGCACACTTCGAGATCGGCTACCTCGCGGGCGAGCGTGTGACGCGCGAGCTGCAACCCGCGCCGCGCGAGCTCGGCCGTCCGCCCGCGTTCGATGCACAGTCGGTCGTGCTCGTCACCGGTGGCGCTCGCGGCATCACGGCGCGCACCGCGATCGCGCTAGCCGAGCGCTACGGCTGCCGGATCGAGCTGGTCGGTCGGTCGCCGTTGCCCGGAGCCGAGCCCGCCGAGCTCGTCACCGCGCTCGATGCACCGTCGCTGCGCCGCGCGCTAGCGGTCGGCGGCGCGACTCCGGCCGAGATCGAGAAGCAGTGCTCGCGAATCCTCGCCGATCGCGAGATTCGCGCGACGCTCGCGGCGCTCGGCGACCGCGGCACGTATCACGCGGTCGACGTTCGCACGCCGCAGTTCGGCGCGTTGATCGACGAGCTCTATCGTACGCGCGGACGGATCGACGGCGTGATCCACGGCGCTGGCGTCCTCGACGATAAGCTGATGAAGCAAAAGACCGGCGAAGCGTTCGAGCGCGTCTATGCGACGAAGGTGGCCGGCGCTCGCACGATCGCCGACAAGCTGCGCCCCGACACGAAGCTCGTCGTGCTGTTCTCGAGCATCGTCGGCGCGTTCGGCAATCGCGGCCAAGCCGACTACGCGGCGGCCGGCGATGCGCTCGACAAGCTGGCGTGGTCGCTCGCGCGCAGGGTCAGCGGGCGCGTCGTCTCGATCGATTGGGGTCCGTGGGCCGGCGCCGGCATGGTGTCGCCCGAGCTCGCGCGCGAGTACGCGCGGCGCGGCGTCGATCTGATCGCGACCGACGCCGGCATCGCGGCGGTGCTCGACGAGATCACCGCGGTCGGCGAGCCCCAAGTGATCTTGTCGGCCGCCGATCCGCGCGCGTTGTGGTCGCGGCCGGCGACGCCCGCACCAGCGCCCGCTGCGGTGGTCGAGTCGCCCGCGGAGAACTAGGTGGCCGACGCGGTCGCGATCGTCGGCATGGCCGCGGTGTTTCCCGGCGCGCCCGATCTAGACACCTATTGGCGCAATATCGCCGGTGGCGTCGACGCGATTCGCGATGTCCCGGCCGCGCGCGTCGACCCGGTGTTCTTCGCGGACCACGCGCCGGCGGGCAGCGCGGATCGATTCTATTGTCGGCGCGGCGGGTTCATCGACCCGGTGTTCGATCCGATCGCGTTCGGGATCATGCCGGTCGCCGCGGCCGGCGCGGAACCGGATCAGCTGCTCGCACTGTCGGTCGCGGCGAAGGCGCTCGACGACGCCGGCTGCGCGGTCCCTCGCGATCGCACCGCGGTGATCCTCGGTCGCGGCGGCTACGTCACGCCCGGCATCGCGCGGCTGACCCAACGGATCGGCACCGCGCAACAGCTCGTCACGACGCTCGCCGAGCTCGTGCCCGATCTCGACGCGGCGACGCTCGACAAGATCCGCAGCGCGTTCGCGGCGCGCTCGGGCGAGGCTGGACCCGAGACCGCGATCGGCTTGGTGCCGAACCTCGCCGCTTCGCGAATCGCGAGCCGACTCGATCTGCGCGGGCCGGCATATACCATCGATGCCGCGTGTGCGAGCTCGCTGATCGCGGTCGACCACGGCATGCGCGAGCTCGCGACTGGCCGCTGCGATCTGATCGTCGCCGGCGGCGTTCACGTCTGTCACGACGTGACGTTCTGGAGCGTATTCACGCAACTCGGCGCGCTCAGCCGCGCGCAACGGATCCGGCCATTCGATCGCAACGCCGACGGTATTCTGATCGGCGAAGGCGCGGGCATCGTCGTGTTGAAACGGCTCGCCGACGCCGAGCGCGACGGCGATAGGATCTACGCGGTGCTGCGCGGTGCGGGCGTGTCGAGCGACGGCTCGGGCGCGAGCCCGATGCGGCCGCGGCTCGACGGCCAGCTCGCCGCGCTCGGCCAGGCGTGGCGAGCGGCCGAACGCGATCCTGCGACCGTCGGCTTGGTCGAAGCACACGGCACCGCGACACCGACCGGCGACGAGGTCGAGCTCGCCGCCCTCGGCCAACAGTTCGGGCGCGGAGAGCAGGGAGCCGAGCGCGCGGTCGTCGGTTCGGTCAAGTCGATGATCGGCCATGCGATGCCCGCCGCGGGCGCCGCTGGCCTGATCAAGACCGCGCTCGCGATCCATCACGGCGTGCTACCGCCGAGCTTGCACTGCACTGATCCGCATCCCGAGCTCGAACGCACGCGGTTTCGCGTGATCGGCGCGGCCGAGCCGTGGCGCGGCGACGACCGGCGCGCCGGCGTCAGTGCATTCGGGTTCGGCGGGATCAACGCGCACGTCGTGCTCGAGAATCACGCCGGCTCGCGTCCGCGCGGCGGAGTTTCGGTCGCGGTTAGCGACCGGCCACATGTGGAGGTGCTCGCGCTCGCCGCCGATTCGATCGACGAGCTGCGCGCTCAGCTCGCGACCGCCCATCCGCGACCGACTGCGATCGGCCGCGGCTCGCTGCGCCTCGCGATCGTCGATCCGACCCCGGCGCGCCGCGCACAGGCCGGCAAGGTCCTCGACCGCGGCAAGCCGTGGCGGGGGAATCACGACATCTTCTTCGCGCCTCACGGGTTCGCGCTCGATGGCGGCAAGATCGCGCTGCTCGCGCCCGGGGTCGAAGCGGCGTTCGCGCCCGCGATCGGCGAGCTACCGCGTGCGCTCGGCGTACCGTTGCCGACGACGATCGACGCCGCGCGGGCCGGGCAGGGTGCGACCCCAGCCGAGCTCGAGCGCCGCGGCTTCGGGGTGTTCGCGCTCGGCCGCTACCTCGCGGGCGCGCTCGATCGCCTGCGCGTCCACGCCGACGCGATCGCCGGCCACAGCATCGGCGAGTGGACGGGAATGGCGCTCGCCGGCGTGATCCCACCGCGTGCGCTCGAGGCGTTCGTCGCCGGGTTGAGCGCGGGCAGCCTCGAGGTTCCCGACGTGGTGTTCGCCGCGGTCGGTTGTAGCGCGATCGGCGCGGAGCAAGCGCTCGACGGCCTCGATGCGATCGCGGTGTCGCACGACAACTGCCCGCATCAGGCGATCGTGTGCGGCAAGCGCGATCGCGTGCGCACCGCGATCGAGCGGCTCGGCGCGCGCGGCGTGCTGTGTCAGGAGCTGCCGTTTCGCTCCGGGTTTCACTC
>CAZDGY010000721.1:0-3903 GCA_964504685.1 uncultured Kofleriaceae bacterium
AAGATCGTCGGGGCGCTCGGCGCTGACGCACCGCCGTCGTTCGCGCACGTGTTCGGCTGGGTGCTCGTGATGTTGCTCGGCATCGAGGCGCTGACCGGCGTCGCGCTCGCAGCGTTCTACTCGCCGTCGTCGACCGATGCGTGGGCCTCGGTCGCGTATGTCCAAGATCGCGTGCCGCTCGGTTGGCTCGTGCGAGGCCTGCACTTCCACGCCGGCTCGGCGATCGTGATCGTCGCGGGCATTCACCTCGTGCAGACCGCGTTGTGGGGCGCGTACAAGAAGCCGCGCGAGCTCGTCTGGTGGCTCGGTCTGTTGCTGATCGTGCTCGTGCTGGGGTTCGCGGTGTCGGGCTACGTCCTGCGCTGGGATCAAGCCGGTTATTGGGCGAATCGCGTCGAGGTCCAGATCGCCGCGGGCACCCCGATCATCGGCGACGCGATCCGCAGCCTGGCGATCGGCGGCAACGAATACGGAAACCTCACGTTGACCCGGTTCTACACGCTGCACGTCATCGTGCTGCCCGCGCTCATCACCGCCGCGACGCTCGCACACGTCGCGATCGCTCGGCGCCACGGCGCGACGGCGCGCTGGGGCAAAGCCGCGGGCCGGCCGTCGACTCCCTATTGGCCACGCCAAGCGCTGCGCGATTCGATCGCGATGGCGATCGCGTTTGCCGCGCTGCTCGCGTTTGTCGCGAACCAGCACGGCGCCGACCTCGCCGCGCCGGCCGATGCGTCCGCTGCGTACGACGCGCGCCCGCTCTGGTACTTCCGCTGGCTATTCCAGCTACGTCATCTCGCCGGCTCGTTCGAAAAGCTCGCCGCGCTCGCCGCACCTGCGGTGGTCGGCGGGTTTCTCGCAGCGCTGCCGCTGGTCGACCGCGGCGTCGCCCGTGCGCCAAGGGCGCGGTTGCCGTGGGTCGGCGGTGTGGTCGCGCTGTTTGCGTTGATCTGTGCGCTGACGGCGGTGTCGTTCGCCATCGATGACGACGACGATCAGCTCGCGCAGCGTCAGGCCGATGCGGTCAAGCTCGGCGACAGAGCGCGCGCGCTCGCGATGGCGCACGGCGTGCCGGTGACCGGCGCGCAAGACGTCTACACGACGGTGGAGATGTGGCGCGGGCGCACGCTCTACAAGCAGAAGTGCGCCGGCTGTCACGACGAGAAGAGCAAAGATCGCAAGGGACCGATCATCGGCCCGGGCCATGGTGATCGCGCATGGTTGGCCGGGTTCATGAAGGCGCCGAGCAGCACGCCGTATTGGGGCAAGACCAAGCTCGGCCAAGGCGACAGCGGCATGAAGCCGGTCGAGATCGGCGCTGAGGACTTCGATGCGCTGGTCGAAGCGCTCTACTCCCAGAGCGGCGCGACTGACGCCGACGCTCCGAAGCGCGACCGCGGGCTCGAGGTGTTCAGCAAGGCGTGCACCGATTGCCACGCGATCGACGATGGCTCTGCAGGAGCCGATGCTCCTGGCCTCGGGTCGCTCGGCACGCGCGACTACTACACGCATTTCATCGGCAACCCGAAGGCGCCAATCCACATGGGGCCGACGAGCTCCGAGATGCCGCGGTTCGACAAAGAGCTGACGATCGTCGAGCGCGACGCGATCGCGGGTTATCTCGTGTGGCTGAGGACAGCAACCGCCGCGGACTTCGCGAACCTCGAGCCGCTCAGCTCGCCTTGAAGCGATAGAGCGCTGGCGCGAGCAGGGCGGCGCTGACGAGCTTCATCATTGGCAAGCCTACATGTCGTCCGCGAACATCGCGGCCCCAAAAACCGGTGACGTGTTTGGCGATAACGCCAAGTGACAGTGGCGATAGCGCTCGCCTACAGCCGAGCACCTTCTGCGCCTCGCAGATAGCTGTGACTTCGCGAGCGCTCGACTCCACTCTATCTACATGGGAGCTCGCCACATCTGCGTCTGCCTGCTGCTGGTCGCGTGCGGCCACCATGGCTCGGGCGGTGACACCGGCGGCGGCGGCGCGGATGCCGCGACGATCATCGTCGCGTGTCCGGGATGTCCGACGTTTCCGGGAAACACGACCCCGACGTGCTCGGATCCGTCGGCCGATCCGCAGCTGGTCTACCCGCCGGACAGCGTCCTACTACCGCCGAACATGAACGTGATCGACACGCAGTTCACGCCGGGCGCGAACAACACGCTGTTCGAGATCGACTTCGAGAACGCGGTGACCGACGTCCGGCTCGAGACGACGTGCAGTCCGATCACGAACACGCGCGGTGCCGCGACCGGCGGCTGCGACTTCGCGCTCGACCCGACCGACTGGAACTACGTCTCGCAGCAGAATCGCGGCGGCGATCCGGTCACCGTGACCGTGCGCGCGACCCCCGCTGATCTGTCGTGTATCGCCGGCTCGAACTCGCGCAAGATCAACTTCGCCGAACAGGATCTCGCCGGCGGCATCTACTACTGGCAATCGGTCACGCAAAACGGCGTCGCGGGCGCGACCGGCGGCATCTTCCGCAAGGACTTCGGCAACCCGGATCCGACGCCCGAGCCGTTCTTGACCCCCGGCAACTTGAACAAGTGCGTCGGCTGTCACTACTTGTCGCGCGATGGCTTGAAGATGGTGTTCGGCGACGACGATGCCGACTCCGACGACGAGCTCGGCGATGACACGTTCGTGCTGATGGACGTCACCAGCCGCACGACGTCGATGCTCGGCGGCATGACCAAAGGGTTCGCCGCGTGGCACGGCGCCGATCACGCGTCGTTCCTGCTGAGCGACGGCGGCGGCAAAGCGATGACGCCCGAGCTACTCCAGTTCGACGGCACGAGCGGTGGGGCGCTGACCACCGAAACGTTTGCCGCGGTCGCCGGGCTCACCGGTAAGCGCCTGACCAACCCCGATTGGAGCCGCGACGGCAGCACGGTCTACTTCACCGCGACGACTCCGATCACCGGGATCATGACCGCGGGCGGCAACTACAACAACAAGGACGACATTCACGCGACGAACGGCAGCATCTGGTCGGTGCCGGTCGATGGCTCCGGCGTGTTCGGCACGCCGACCCCGCTCGTCACCGCGGCAAGCGTCGACGAGAACGACTACTACCCGGCGATCTCGCCGGACGGCAGCGCGCTGATCTTCGACCGCGCGACCGGCACGACGCTAGCGACCCACGACAGCTACAACAACCCGAACGCCGCGCTGTACGCGATGGCGGTGCCGGGAGGCACGCCGATCGCGCTCGCAAACGCGAACCTGCACGACACGCTGACCAACTCGTGGCCGCGGTGGAGCCCGTTCGTCCAGACGTACAAGGGCGCGAACATCGTGTGGGTCACGTTCTCGTCGACGCGCGACTACGGGCTGCGCGTCCAAAACGAAGGCTCGCAGTACTTCAACTGTTACCCGCCGGTGTCGCCCGAGGATCCGAGCGGCGATCACCAGAAGCCGTTCGACCCCAACTGCACGCAGCCGCAATTGTGGATGGCCGCGATCTCGCTCGACCAACTCGCGGCCGGGCAAGACCCGAGCTTTCCGGCGTTCTGGTTGCCGTTTCAGGACTACACCGCGCACAACCACATCGCGCAGTGGGTCGACACGTTCGTCAACCCGACGTGCACGATGGGAACTCAAGGCCAGGCGTGCTCGACCGCGATGCCGTGCTGCTCGGGCTACACCTGCGATTCGACGACGATGACCTGCCAAGCCGTTATCCCGTAGCGCGCGTCACCGGACGCGAGTGCGACGCGTGCGACGGCTGCGACAACGGCATCCCGACAGGTGTCGAGACCCAGCGATGATGGTAAAGACGCGACGTCGATATGCGTGCGCTGATGTTCAGTTCTGTCATCGCTGTGGTCGCTTGCAGCAAGGGGTCGCCCTCACAACCCCAAGGCGGCGGACCGATGCCGCCCACCGAAGTCTCGGTC
>CAZDGY010000722.1:0-1387 GCA_964504685.1 uncultured Kofleriaceae bacterium
GAGTCGGCCGTCCTTGCTTCGCCGGACAGCCGATCGATCGATCGGCCTCGGGGCCCCGTAACCGGTGGCCCCTCGGCCCAAGGAGTCGGCCGTCCTTGCTTCGCCGGACAGCCGATCGATCGATCGGCCTCGGGGCCCCGTAACCGGTGGCCCCTCGGCCCAAGGAGTCGGCCGTCCTTGCTTCGCCGGACAGCCGATCGATCGATCGGCCTCGGGGCTAGAACGTGAAGATCTGCTCGGGGCGCTTCTCGGCCGGCTTCGGAGCGGCTTGCTCCTCGGACTCGGTCCGACGCTTGATCATCGGCGGCGGCGGCTCGACCGCATAGCGCGCGGCGGCCGACGTCATCGGCACGATCGGCGCGGGGGTCGGACGCGACTCTTGCTGGGTCGGCTTCGGGGCGGGCGGTTTCGCTGGAATCGAAGCCGTCGGGCGCGGAGCCGGCTGCGGAACGATCGTCGTCGTAGCGCCTTCGCCAAGGAAGTCACCGACGCGAGTCTCGACGAACTGGCTCATCGAGATGTTGTTCGCTTCGCAGAAGGCCTTTAGCCGCTCGTAGGTCGTCCGGCTGACACTGATGCTCCGTCGAGTCTGCTTCTTGGCCATAATAAAATCCTTACGCTACGGGTAGGGCATCGTCAAGGCGTACCTACTAGCCTTGGACTCCCGTTTGACGCGAGCGAAGCTACCCCCGACCTCTGACAACGAAGGGATCGGATCTGCTGATGAATCGGACGATCCGCGAGTGATCTCGAACGGATCAACGCGATCGAATTTTGATCGCGACGCGCATTTCGCACAGACCCGAAAAATAGAACGGGCCCGACGACGATCGTCGGACCCGTTTGCTCATCTTACTCGGACTGCGGTTCGCGGCCCGAGGTCAGGGAGGCGTTAGGACCAGACCTCCGGCGAGCAATGACTCAATCGTCTCATGGTGTCTTGTCCTCCCCTGGCAATAGCCAGCAGCCCGATGGCGCGGCCCGCCAGCAACATTGCAGCGGTTCCCGGCATCGGGCCTTCATAATGGGCACTACGGCCCGTCACGAAGCCCACAGCTCGCGGTGTCCTAATGGTCACTGCGTGTGTTCTCGACGACCAGCTCCGGTCGCAACTCTCATTGTAGAGCAAGCCGCGGCTACGCGCCAGAGTCCAGAGTATCACCGCCGTCGTGCTATCTAGCGCAGGCATGACGACCCGGCCGAGCAAGCAGCTGGATACGTTCCCGAACCCGAAGCGCAGTCGCGACTATCACATCGCGTTCGAGTGCCCGGAGTTCACCTGCTTGTGCCCGATCACCGGCCAGCCGGATTTTGCCACTGTCCACATCGACTACGTCGCGGACGAGCTATGCGTCGAGCTCAAGAGCTTGAAGCTTTACCTATGGAG
>CAZDGY010000722.1:1397-3903 GCA_964504685.1 uncultured Kofleriaceae bacterium
GCGTTCCACGAAGCGGTCACGAATCAGATCTGTGATGACATCGTCGCGGCGACCAAGCCGCGCTCGATCACGGTGACGGCGACGTTCCTGGTTCGCGGCGGCATCACCACGACGGTGACTGTCTCCGCGGGAAAGTAGATCGATGTTGAACCGGTTGCTGCTCGTAGCTGTCGTCGCCGGATGCGGCGGCGCGTCGTATCAGACGATCAAGATCGTCAACCAGACCGATCGCGACATCCCGGAGATCTACGTCTACAAGATGGGCGCGAAGGATCACGGCAAGTCGGTCGGCTCGCTGCAACCGGGGGCTGCCTCGCAGGTCAAGGTGCCGGCCGGCAACGTCGAGGTGCTTGCATACAGCGCGAAGCTGCAGGTCGACGAGCACACGCGCGATCGGCCAGAGGCGTCGCAGGATCTCGAGCTCAACCGCCCGATCGAGCTGATCTTCTTCGACACCGGATCGCCGCCAGCGGGAGTCGCCGGGAACCCGAACGTGATCGGCGTCGAGTTCCGCATCCCGGTCGGTAAGCCGTCTCCGCCTCCCGCGGAGTGAGCTTCGACTCAAGGCGCGAAGTGTTCGGTCGACGTCCGGCGCGCGTCGTACGCCGCGACCTCGTCCGCGGTGAACGCGGCGTGGCTGTGAATAAAGCCGATCACGACGGCGCGGGCCTGAGCGCCGGCACGGCCAGCGCGATCGTCACCTTCGCTGCACTCGTCCCACAGCTCGAATAGCGCCCGCCGTTTTGCCTCGGCGGTCAGCTCGCTCGCCCACACCGCGGCGACGTTGCGCTGCATCAGCTCGGTCGCTCGATCGGCTTGTTGCCCGGCGAATTGCGCGTGCAGCTCGGCGCGCGCGTCGAACGTCGCGGCGAGCAGCTCGCGTTTGCGGCTCGCGTACGGGTCCATGCCGGCTGCGCGCATCGCCCACGCGGTCGCGTCGAGCGTGCCGCCAATGACCGGAATGTCGGGCTGGCCCCACGTCGAGTAGCCGCGTTCGTTGAACGTGATCGGCGCGGTGCCTTCGCCGGTGCCCGTCGGATCCCAACCTCCAGCGACGGCTTGCTCGAGCTGCGACATCTCGCACGTCGGACGCGCGTAGGTCTGCGCGTACGGATCGGCGTACCAGGTCGCGAGCTTGTCGCCGATGTCCTTCGCGCTCGGCACGTGGATGCGCCAATGCGTGTCGAGAGCGCGCTTGTCGTGGAACGCCACCGAACCGTCGTCGCCGAGCGTCGCAGGTACCTGCAGATCGGGGACCGCGAGCTCGCGGCCGTGATGCGCGATCCGCGCCTGCTCGACCTCCGCCGACGTTGCGAGCGCGGCGCGCGGCGGGCCGCCGATCGCATCCGCCGTCGCACTCGGCAACCCGAGGTCGTGGCGGCGCATCGACAGCGACCACGTGCGGCCGGGCGTCGGCTCGAGATCGGGCGATGCGATCGGCGTGTCGTCCTGCAAGCGAGCCGGTAGCGCGGTTGCAGCGCGAACGTTCGGCCCGGTGGAGGTCGGTGCGCTTGCCCGCGCGCTCGCGGCGCTGCGCGCGGGCCCGGTCGGCGGGGCGATCAGCTCGATCTCGAGTGGCGCTGGCTCGGGCTCGGGCCCCTGCGGTCGAGCCGGCGTCAGCACGTACGGCGCGAGAGCGACCCTCACTCGCCGCGTCGCGAAGCCTGCGAGCACGGCGCCATGGGCGGCGATCGAGATCGCGATGACGCCGCGGCGGCGCATTCGCTATTGGACCATGCGCAGCTGCCGGGCGTTGCCTACTTTGTGAGGTACGGGTTGACCACCGGCGTCATCGCCGCGAACAGCTTCGTATCCATTCGGTTTGCGACGATCGCGATCGCGACATCGTACGTCGGCTTGACGATCGCGACGGCGTGCCACATCCGGTTGCTGCCCTCGTGGCCAAGGCGAAACACACCGGGCTGGACCTGATCGATCATCCAGCCGGCCATGTAGTGGTTCTTGTCGCCGGTCGGCGCGGTGTGGAGATGGGTCATCGTCGCGACCGACACGAGCGACGTGCTCGGCGCGGCGTGGATCGCAAGGAACTTGCCCCAATCGGCGAGGTTGCAGTGCACCCTGCCGGCCGGTCCGACGTTCGGCGGATTGTCCCCGTAGGGAGCGTCGGGCGGGACGGGCTGGTCGTCGATGTGCCCCCACGGCTCGTCGATCTTCGCGGGGTCGCCCGGCGGACCAAACCCGCACGACGTCATGTGCAGCGGCGCGAACAACTCGTCGCGCATCAGCTGCTCCCAGGTCTTGCCGGTCGCGCGCTCGAGCGCATTACCCGCGATCACGTAGCCCACGTTCGAATACAGAAACGTGCCAGCGGCGTGATCGGGCGATCGCGCAAGGATCTTCGCGACGACCGCGGCACGCGAGAGTGCGCCGTCGCCCGGGTCGATGTTCGGAGGTGCGCCGCTGCGATGCTGCAGCAGTTGATCGAGCGTGACCGCGGCGTAGCCTGGATCGATCGTCGTCCCCGCGAACAGCTTGTCGAAGCGAT
>CAZDGY010000723.1:0-3892 GCA_964504685.1 uncultured Kofleriaceae bacterium
GAAGTATACGAGTGCGTCGCCGAAGTGCTTCGCGCGGAACGCGGCGCGGCCAAGCTCGAACACGCGCTTCGCGTCGGCATCGTCGCCGACGAGCGCGAGCTTGTCTGCGTAAGGATCGGGCGCGGCGGCGAGCCGTTGCGCTTCGACCTGCGCTCGCGCACGCTCGTCGGGATCCGAGGTCGCGGCGGCGAACGCCTTCCAAGCCTCGGCCGCATCGGTCGTTTGCTTCGCGTCGGCCCACAGCTGCGCGAGTTGCTTCTGCTCCGGGCTGGCCGGACCGCGAGCGAGCGCCAGCGCCGCGTAGATCGGAATCGCGTGGGCAAAGTCGTGCGCCTTCGCGAGCTTTTCGCCGCGCCCGACGAGGAATTGCGACAGCTCGGCGCGCGACTTCGTCGTCGGCACGGTCTGGACGAGATCGCCCGCCGGGTCTGCCGCCGCTGTTGCAACTCCGACGAACAGCGCGACGATAGCTGTCGCACGCCTCACGCCGAAATCGTAGCACGCGTCTCTCGAGCGCAAGCCATGGCTTCCCAGCGGTCGGCGGCCGCGTTGCCATGGTATTTTTAGGGCGTTTGGGGGTCCTGCACGCCGTCATCCTCGAGCGCAACAAGCTCGTCGGTCGCAAGATCGCGCGCTTGTTCGTCGCCGCCGGCGCGACCGCCGCGTACGTCGAGCAACCGTCCGAGGTGCCGGCGCTCCTGCGCAGCGCGAACGTGTTGTGCGGCGATGCGTTCGACGCCGAATTCATCGCCGAGCAAGTGCGCGCGCACGCCAAGCTCCGCGGGGTGCTGTGGACCGCCGAGCCGCTGCGTCGGTGCCTCCGCCACATGAGCGAGGGCCGCATCGATCACGTGCTCGCGCGCCGCGACTTCGAAACGCCACCGCGGGCGTGGGAGGTCCTGATGGTCGCGCGCCGGCTGCTCGACCCGACCACGCCGCCGCTGTCCGCGTTTCTCGATTGGGGCTACTTGCCGCTCGAGCTCGCACCGCGCTCGACCGCCGATCGCGATGCCGCGGTCGCAAAGATTCAGGAACGGCTCGGCGGGTTGCAGCTGCCCAAGCGCTCGGTCGAGCTCATCGGCGAGCTCGCGCACGAGCTGCTGATGAACGCGATGTACGATGCGCCGGTCGATGGCAAAGGTAGACCGAAATACGCGGGCGATCGCAAAGCCGCGATCATGCTGAGCGAGCCCGAGCGGCCGACCGTAAAGCTCGGCACCGACGGCACTCGCCTCGCTCTGCAAGTCCGCGATCCGTTCGGCGGGCTCGAGCGCGCCCGGATCCTCGAGGCACTGAACCGCGGGCTCGCCGGCGGCGAGCTCGATCGCAGCCATGGCGGCGCCGGCTTAGGGCTCACGCTTTGCCACAACGCGTCGTCGGCTCTGTTCTTCGACATCGCGCGCGGGCGCTACACCGAGGTCACCGCGCTGGTCGAGCTCGATCTCAACCAGCGCGAGCTCCGAACATCTGCTAAATCGCTACACGTGTGGAGCGCCGCATGACGACCGCCCCGCCGCCGCTGCGCTCGTCGAAAGCGCGCGTCGGCTCCGAGCCGAACCCGATCCCGAAGCTCGCGATCGATAAGTTCGCCGATGCCGCGATCACGTGCCTGAAGCTGACCGGCGCGGTCGAGGAGAGCTTCGACGGCAAGAAGCTCGCGTCGCAAGTGCAGTGCGAGACGCTCGTGCTCGATCTCGGCGGCGTCAACAAGATCTCGTCGTTCGGTATCCGCGAATGGAACGACTTCATCGCGCTCGCCGGCCAGCACGCGCGCTCGATCATCTTGATCGAGTGCTCGCCGAAGATCGTCGACCAACTGAACATGGTCGCGGGGTTCGCGGGCGCGGCGAACGTGTTCTCGTTCTACGCGCCGTTTCGCTGCGACTACTGCAACTCCGAGCACCGCGTCTTGCTCCAGACCGATCGCGACATCGAAGCGATCAAGGCGATGAAGCTCTACGAGCGCCCGTGCCTGTCGTGCAAAGAGAGCATGTACTTCGACGAGGACGGCGCGACGTACTTCTCGTACATCGCAGCCCAAGGCTACTTCGAGCTGCAACCCGAGATCACCGCGTTCCTCGCGGCGAAGCTCGATTATCGAGTCGCGGCGGTCGGCGGCAAGCTTCGCGTCGACAAGATGATCGAGGGCCGGGTCACCTACTTGCGGCTCGCCGGTGACCTCAACTCGACGTTCCCGCGCGCGAAGCTCGCCGAGGGCCTCGAGGGCACGGTGATCATCGACGCCGCCGCGGTCGGTCGGATCGAGCCGGTCGGCGCCGCCGAGTGGCGCGACCTCGTCCATCAAGTCACGCCGCTGGTCGATCAGATGTACATCGTCGGCGCGCCGCCACAGTTCGTCGAGAAGTTGTGCGTGCGCGACGATCTCGGCGCGAAGGTCCAAGTCGCGAGCTTCGAGCTGCCGTACACGTGTCCGTCGTGCGCGACGACGAGCGCGCAGCTGATCAGTGTCGTCGAACATCACGCGGTGCTGAAGTTCGCGACCGCGCCCGAGCTGCACTGTCCGCAATGCAAAGCGGCGATGCAATGCGCGGCGGGCGAGGCGGTGATGACCGTGGTCGCAACGCTGCCGAAGCCGACGATCGACGATGCGCTCGCCGCGACGATCGCCGAGCTGCGCGCGCGCCGGATCGAACGTGCGTCGCTGCCGCGGATCACGATGGCACCGCGGCCGATGACCGAAGAGTCGCGGTCGAATCTGTTGCCGTTCATCTTGCTGTCGATCGCAGCGGTCGCGGCGGCGTTCGGCGTCGTCGCGTATCTCAAATCGCGCGCGCCGGCTGATCCCGGGCCGTTCGGCGTCGGCGCAGTCGCCGCCCGCAGCGCCGGTGAAGCGCGTCCCGCGTGGATTCCAGCGACGGTCACGCCGGGCACGAGCTCTTGCACCGCGACGACGTGCGTCGGCGTGTCGACGATCTCCGCGAGCCAGGCCGATGCCGAGGACGAAGCGAGCGAGGCTGCGGTCGAAGCGATCGCGTTCGAGCTCGGCAAGAAGATCGAAGACAAAGCGTGGCAGGCCTCGGTGCCGTCGAGCTACATGCCGGCGCGCGAAGCTGCGCTCGCCGAGCTCGCGCGCGATCCGCAGAGCACGCAAGCGCGCCGCGGCGTGCGCGATGGTCGTCACGCGGTCGCCCAAGCGCTCAAGGGGCTGACGCCGAACGCGCGCTACTGGGAAGCGTACGATTCGCGGGAGGGCCGGCGGTTCGTCGCGTTCGCGCAGGTCGAGCTACCCGCGACCGCGGCGAAGCAGCTGACCGCGAGCTTCGCGGCTACCGAGCACGCGCTGGGCGCGACCGTCGTCACGATGTTCCCCGAGCTCGCGTGGCGCTCGCAGAAGCTCGATCACGGCGCGATCATCGTCGGGCTCGAGCACGGGCCGTTGCAGGAGCTCGGCCTCGCCGAGAAGTACGTCGTGCTCGCAGTCGATGGCCGCGAGGTCGCGGATGCGGCGACCTTCGCGAAGCTCGCGACCGACGAGTACGCCCAGCTCAGCGAGCACGGCGGCGCCCTACGCTTGTTGGTGCAACCCGAGTCGGGCGATCCGCGCGAGTTCCAATCGCAGATCGCTGGCAAGGCCACGCAGCCGAACAACCCGCATCCAGCGACGACCGGCCCGACGCAGACCGAGCCGAGCGGACCGGTCAACGTCTGGGATCGCTATGGCGGTAGCCGCCGCAACGGCAGCGGCGGTCGAGACGATCCGCGCCAGTAGCTACTGCGGCAACGCCTGATCGGCGCCGAGCGTCGCGAACGTCGGATCGCTGACGGTCTGATACTCGGCGGCGAACCAGGGGGCGCCGTGATGCTTTGACGAGATCCGGATCTCGTCAATCAGGCCGGTGAGGAACCGTACGTCGCCCGAGCCAGTGTTCTC
>CAZDGY010000724.1:0-3889 GCA_964504685.1 uncultured Kofleriaceae bacterium
GGCGCGCAGCTCTGCGATCGGCAGGTCGGTGCGCGCGATGCCGTAGCGATCGATCCAGCGTTCCACTATCGCATCGAGCGGAGTCTTGCGCTGCCGCGCGGTCTCGAGTGCGAGCACCGAGCCGGAGTCGCCGAGCCATGGCACGTCCGCGCGCCACCGCAGCACGAAGTCGATCGCGGCGAACAGATCAGGCAGCGCCTCACGCGCGCTCGCGAGCTCCGCTTCACTGCGCGTCGCTGCCGCGGCCCTGGCGCCAACATCCGTCCCGCACTCGCAGGTTCGCCGCGGGCCCTCCCGGTTGCAGGTCGGGCAGATCCGCCACTCGCCGAGCTGCAGCGCCGCCCACATCACGCGCTGTTGGTAGAGCAGCTCGTCAGGTCGAGCCGGCGCTCGTCGCGCGCGGATCAGCAGCTCGCTGAACTGTCGACGAGCTTTCGCGGCTTGCCCTCGCCGAGTGCGTACGCCGCGGCGCGTAGCTTGCGCTTGTTCGTCGCCGGTACGAACGCGAGCTCGCCGCCCTCCGTCGTCGTGCCGATGATGACCGCGCCGCGGTCACCGGCGACGTAGTCGTCGGGCGGAAACAGGCTTCATCGCAGCGTCCGGGTCGGCTGAGGATAGAAGTAGACTTCGACGCTTCGCGCCGGGCGCGCCGGTCGGAGCGCGGCGAGCGTGTCCGTGCCTTCGTCCTCGGCCACCGCGCGCCAGAACGCTTCTTCGGAAGCCGCGGTGCCAAGCGCTATCCACGGCGACCCGTATGAGGTGGCCGCGACCCAGATCCGGAGCGTTCGCAACGTTCATCGGCGTAGAGCTCGTCCCCGACGGGCGTGACCTGAAGCTCTCCAACCAGCGTCTCGACGTGAGTCGCGGCACAACCCGCCCGAAGGATCGACTCGAGATAGTCCGCCTTGATCGCGTCGCTCTGTCGTTCGACGTGCTCGCCGGCAGCGTCTTCCTCGGGCTGGATCGCGTTCGAGTATGCTTGTCGACGGGCGCGAATCAGCAGGTGGTGCTCGCAGCTCGGGGACTCGCTCGAGAAGCGCAGCAGGTAGAACACGTCGAGCTCGGTCCCCACAGCGGTTGCGACGGAGAATACGTCATCGCCGCGACGCCGGTCTCATCCGATCGTGCACGTGGAGGTGACACGCGCACGTGCAGGTGCACGTCTTCTGATACCGTTGCCCGCCGTGGAGGACATCGCGGTCATCGGCGCCGGCAGCTACGGAACGTGCCTCGCGATCTGCTTCGCGCGCGCCGGTCACCGCGTGACGTTTTACTGCCGCAAGCCCGAGGTCGCCGCCGCCATGCAGTCGGCGCGCGAGACGTCGTATCTGCCCGGTCACCGGCTACCCGACAACGTCTCGGTCACCGCGGATCTGGAGCACGCAGTGCGCGGCCGGCGGTTCGTCGTCGGGGTGACGCCGTCGCACGGCATTCGCGACGTGCTCGGGACTGCCGCAAAGTGGATCGATCCGGATGCGATCGTGATCAACGCGAGCAAGGGGCTCGAAGAGGGCAGTCACGCGACGATCGACCGGGTCTACGCCGAAGTCTTCCCGAAGCGGATCGCGGAGCGCGCGACTTACTTGTCCGGCCCGACGTTTGCGGGCGAGATCGCCGCGGGCATGCCGGCGGCGATCGTGCTCGCGGGTCGCGATGCGACGACGACCGCCGACGCGCAAGACGCGCTGCACTCGCTGCACTTCCGGATCTATACGACCCACGATGTGATCGGCGTGCTCGTCGGCGGCGCGCTCAAGAACGTGATCGCGATCGGCGCGGGTATCTCCGATGGCTTGGGCTTCGGCTCGAATACGCGGATCGCGCTGATCACGCGCGGGCTGTCCGAGATCACGCGGATGGGTGTGGCGCTCGGTGCCGATCCGCTGACGTTCGCGGGCCTGTCCGGGATGGGCGACCTCGTGCTCACCTGCTCGGGCGATGCCTCGCGCAATCGCCGCGTCGGTCTCGCGCTCGGCGCGGGCAAGACGATGACGCAGATCCTCGCCGAAGCGACGCAAGTCGCCGAGGGCGTGAAGACCGCAAAGGTCGCGCACGAGCTCGGCAAGAAGCTCGCGGTCGAAGTCCCGATCATCGACGCGATGTACAGCATCATCCACGAGGGCATGCCGGTGCGTGACGCGCTGACGATGTTGCTGTCTCGCCGCGTAGGTGCGGAACGCGAGTGATGGCCAAGCTCGGCTACGTTCTCGACGACATTTTCGTCGAGCACATCGCGCCTTCGGGTCATCCCGAACGGCCGGCGCGCGCCGAGGCGATTCGCGACGCGCTGCTCGCCGCCGGCATCGCGCAGCGCGGCAGTCACATTGCGCCGCGCCCCGCCACCGACGAGGAGCTCGCGCGAGTTCACGCCGCGGGCTACCTCGACGACCTGTCGCGCATCGTGCCCGGCAACAGCGGGTGGCTCGATGCAGACACGTACTTCTCGCCCGGCACGTGGAACGCGGCGCGCGCGGCGGCGGGCTCGGTCGCAGAGCTCGCAACATCGGTGCTCTCGGGCGCGCTCGACGAAGGCATCGCGGTCGTGCGGCCACCCGGCCACCACGCGACCCGCGATCACGCGATGGGCTTCTGCCTGCTCAACAACGTCGCCGTCGCGGCGGCAGCGGCGCGTGCGGCCGGCGCCGGCAAAGTCGCGATCGTCGACTGGGACGTCCACCACGGCAACGGCACGCAAGACATCTTCTGGGACGATCCGAACGTGCTCTACGCGTCGGTGCATCAGTTCCCGTATTACCCGGGCACCGGCGCGGCGAGCGAGATCGGCGGCGCGCACGCCAAGGGGGCGACGGTCAACGTGGGCTTGCCCGCAGGCTCGACCGACGCCGACTACGCTGCGGTGTTCGATCACGTGCTGGTGCCGGCGCTCGTCAAGTTCGCGCCCGATCTGATCCTGGTGTCGGCCGGGTTCGATGCGTTCGAGCACGATCCGCTCGCCGGCATGCGCGTGACGCGCGCCGGGTTCGGTCAAATGGCGAAGCGGCTGCGCGCGGCAGCGGGGGCGTTGTGCGCCGGCCGGATCGTCGCGGTGCTCGAGGGCGGCTACGATCTCGAAGGCCTCGCGGGCGGGATGACCGAGGTGCTCTCCGCGTTCACCGCGTCTGCCGTGATGCCCGCGACCGTTGCGTTGCCGCAGCTCGATACGCTCGCGCGCGCCGCGATCGATGGCACGCTCGCCGCTCACGCCGACGCCGGTCTGGCGATTCCCGCCGCGGAGTCCGCCGCGTGAGGCACAAGACCGCCGACCTCGAGCCGACGCCGTTCGGCGGGCGCTACACGTTGCTGCGCCGACTCGCGATCGGCGGCATGGCCGAGATCTACCTCGCGCGCCAAGACGCGATGGCCGGGTTCGAGAAGCAGGTCGTGATCAAGCGGCTGCGCACCGAGCTCGCCGACGACCCACGCGTCGTCGAGATGTTCCTCGACGAAGCGAAGATCGGCGCACAGCTCAACCATCCCAACATCGTCCACGTCTACGACGTCGATCAGCACGACGGCATTCCGTACATCGCGATGGAGTACATCGTCGGCGAAGAGCTCAACGAGCTGTGCCGGCGCGGCATCGCGCAAGGCCGGTTCTTGCCGCTCGAGCACGCGGTCGAGCTCATCCGCCAAGCCGCAGCGGGCATGGGCTACTTCCACGCGAAGCGCGGCGCCGAGGGCACCGAGCTCGCCGACGAGCCGCTCGAGATCGTCCACCTCGATATCTCGCCGTCGAACCTGCTCGTCACCCAAGACGGCTTTCTCAAGATCATCGACTTCGGGATCGCGCGCGCGAAGGGGCAACAACACCGCGGCGATGTTCTGCCCGGCAAGCTCAGCTATATGTCGCCCGAGCAAGCGGCGCGTAGCGACGTCGATCATCGCAGCG
>CAZDGY010000725.1:0-3885 GCA_964504685.1 uncultured Kofleriaceae bacterium
GGTCATCGTCTTGGCCTCTTCGACCGTGATGACGCCTTCCTTGCCGACCTTCTTCATCGCTTCGGCAAGCATGTTGCCGATTTCGGTGTCGCCGTTCGCGCTGATCGTGCCGACCTGCGCGATGTCTTCCTTGCCGCGCGTCGGGGTCGAGATCTTCTTGAGCTCCTCGATGATCGCGGTGACCGCGAGGTCGATGCCGCGCTTGAGCTCCATCGGGTTGTGACCCGCGGACACGAGCTTCGAGCCCTCGCGATAGATCGACTGCGCGAGCACGGTCGCGGTGGTGGTGCCGTCGCCGGCGTTATCCGAGGTCTTCGACGCGACCTCCTTCACCATCTGCGCGCCCATGTTCTCGAACTTGTTCTCGAGCTCGATCTCCTTGGCGACGGTGACGCCGTCCTTGGTGACCGTCGGAGCGCCCCACGACTTCTCGATCACGACATTGCGGCCGCGTGGGCCGAGCGTGACCTTGACCGCGTTCGCAAGCGTATCGACGCCCGCTTGCACGCGGCTGCGCGCCTTTTCGTCAAAAATGATGTCTTTGGCTGCCATGGTCCTACTCCTTAGGCTTCGATGACGCCGAGGACTTCGTCCTCGCGGATGATGAGGTGCTCTTGGCCATCGACCTTGATCTCGGTGCCGGCGTACTTGCCGAACAGCACGCGATCGCCCGCCTTGACGTCGAGCTTGATCAACGTGCCGTCTTCGGTCCGCTTGCCGTTGCCGACCGCGATGACCTTGCCCTCGACCGGACGCTCCTTGGCCGAGTCAGGGATGATGATGCCACCGCGGGTCTTTTCGACTTCTTCGGTGCGGCGGACAAGGATGCGGTCTTGTAGCGGGCGAACGTTCATGACGGGTCTCCTCGGGGGAAGCTGGATTTTGTTAGCACTCACCTAAGGAGACTGCTAACGGGCCTGGAGATAAGGCTCCGAGAGCCCCTTGGCAAGGGCGTAGGCTGCGGATTTCGTTGGTAACGACACGAGCGTTGGGGTCGCAGATCGCCCTACACCCCGAGTCTGCCGAGAACGCCATTCCGGAGCGTTCTCTAAGCACATGGAATCGCCGAGTTCTTGCGCGATTACAGATGCGGCCGAAGATCAGATCATGGACGTCACTCTCGCCAGCTCGGTCGATGAGTTCTTTCACGAGGTCGTGACCGATGCGCTGTCGGTCGTCGACCTGGCCGCCTCGGAGCCCGCGAGTTGGTACCTGGTCGGATTACTCGGCGACATGACCCGCGCTCGGCTCACCGACGAGCCGCTCGGCGTCAAGCTCGCGCAACCAGGTGCCGACCCGGGCGAGCGCGTGCGCACACTCAAGCACGTAGGCGACACGTCCTTATATGTCGCCGGGTTCTTCGCGGAGTCGCTGTCGCGGTCTCTCGTCGATGTCGACTACTACGTCGGGCTCGGCCAAAGCGCATACGCGCAGCTCGCGCGGTCGATGCCTCGCAGCGGCGGACGGATCTCGGAAGTCTACGAAGAGCTCGCCGAAAAGTTCCCGCAGTTCGTCGACGTGCTCGCCGAGGTACGCAAGCGAACGGACTTCGCGAGCGCCGACGTCACGAAGCTGTACGAGATGTGGCTGCGGACGCGCGACGAGTGGATCGAGAAGAAGCTGCGCGCCGCGGGTGTGCTCGTCGATCCCGACCACAAAGTGATCCAATAGTGAAAACGCTCGCGCGCGTGCAACGCGGGCTCGAAGCGTTGTACCGGGTGTCGACCGGCGTCGACGTCGACGACTACATGATCGACGAGCCTACTCGCGATGGCCTCCAGCCCGATCGCCGGCCGCGCGAGCAGCTGCTCGTGTGCGAGCACGATGGCGAGATGTCGCTCGCGCTGTTCGTCGATCCGCGCGCGCTGGTCAATCTCGATCGCAGCGATGCCGGCCGACTCGGCGACCACAACTTCGGCGACTTCTTGCTCGCGGTCGAAGGCGTGTCGCACTTCATCTACGCGATCCAATGCGCGCGCGCGGAACGGCCGGTCAGCCAGCTCGAGCTCGAGCTGCAAGCCGAGGTCGACAAGTACGTGACCTGCCTGCTCGCGATCGGTCCCGACGCGTCGGCGCCGCTGCGCCGGCGGCTGTTCGACGATGCGGCCTACGAGGACGATCTCGATCACGACGAACGCGACCGCTATCGCGCCGCGAACGACAACGCGAGTCGCTATGCGGCGTGGCTCGAAGGCGTGTTCGTCACGCGTAGCAAGATTCCCGAGATGCTGGGCGAGCTGCGCCGGTTCTATCGCAGCGGGCTCGCCGCGAAGCTCGGCCAGATCGCGCGCGCGGCTTAGCCGAGCACGCGGTTGTCGATCAGCCGGGTCTTGTCGAGGAACGCCGCGATCGCGAGCACGGCGCGGCGCTCGACGCGGGTCAACGCGGTGAGCTCGTCGGCGTCGCGCAGCTCGACGTAATCGATCCGCACGCGACTCTCGCGCTCGAGTGGCGCGCGCGCGGCTGCGACAAGCACGCCGGCATCGCGTTCGCCCGCGGCAAACGCAGCTTCGGCGGCGGCGAGGCCCGCGGACAGCGCGAGCGCGGCCTTGCGATCGTCAGCGGATAGATATGCGTTGCGCGAGCTCATCGCGAGCCCGTCGGGTTCGCGCACGATCGGCACCGACACGATTTCGATGCCGAAGTCGAGGTCGCGCGTCATCCGCCGCAAGATCGCGAGCTGTTGATAATCCTTCTCGCCGAACACCGCGAGATGCGGCTGGGTGATGTGGAACAGCTTCGACACGATCGTCGCGACGCCGGCGAAGTGGCCCGGGCGGCGCGCACCGCACAGCGGCTGTTGCAGCTCGCGAACCTCGACGAACGTCTGGGCGCCGGCCGGATACATCGCGGCGGCCTCGGGACAGAACGCGAGGTCAGCGCCGGCTTCGCGCGCCTTGGTGATGTCGCCGGCTTCGTCGCGCGGATACTTTGCGAGATCTTCGTTCGGGCCGAACTGCGTCGGGTTGACGAAGATCGTGAGGATCACGACGTCGGCGCGAGCGCGTGCGGCGCGCACCAGCGCGAGGTGACCGGCGTGCAACGCGCCCATGGTAGGCACGACCGCGATCCGGCGTCCGTCGCGACGCAGATCCTCGGCGCGGGCGCGCATCGCAGCGGGGGCGCGAATGATCTCGAACGGAGGGCGCGCGAAGGTCACGCGGAGAACGTAGCAGACGTCAGCACTGCAGCGCTTGCAGGCAGACGGGCAGGCTCATCGCGTTCGTGAAGTCGAGGTTGTCGGTGCAGCTGAGGTGGTCGATCGCTTCGACGCACTGCTTCGCCGACGGGCAATTGGTCGGCATCGGCACGTCGGGCAGGTCGTGCACCATGTCGCAGCTCTGCCGGAGCATGCTGCCGCCCGGGCACGCGAGCAGGCGCGCGCACGCGTGCTTCAGCACGGTCATCCCAAAGCTGTTGTCACCGGGTGGCAACGAAGGCATTTGACCGTTCGGCGCGCCGCCGAAATCGTCAGGATCGACCGGCGGCGTCTGCGGATCGACCGGCGGCGGGTTTTGCGGCGGCGGATTGATCTGCGCGTGCGGCGGCGAGGGCGGCGGATCGCTCGGCGCGAGCGGGCTGGTGTTCATGTGCTCGGGCGCGGGCGGCGGCAGCATGCCGGTCTTACCGGGATCGTCGTCGTGCTTCGGCCACACCATCAGGATCACGGCGGCGGCGATCGCGATCACCGCGAGCACGATCACCGCGACCGGCCAGTGGCGCAGTACGCCGCCCGAGGGTTGGACCGCCATCGAGCGGCCGGTCGGTCGCGGCGGCAACACTGGCTGAGATTCGCGATCGGCGACCGGCATCGGCACGGCGGGGCGCGCGATGGGAGGCATGGCGAGCGGTGGCGATCCGTTCGCGAGGGCGGGCAGCGGAGCG
>CAZDGY010000726.1:0-3881 GCA_964504685.1 uncultured Kofleriaceae bacterium
AGATCCTGCGCCGCGACTACGAGCGCCTGCGCATCGGTCACGAGCTCGCGCGCGCGGTCGGCAGCGAGCTCGATCTCGACAAGCTGCTCCCGAAGATCCTCGACAAGGCGTTCGAGCTGGTCGGCGCCGATCGCGGCGTGATCCTGCTGCGCGACAAGGCGGGCACGCTCGTGCCGCAGTACGTGAAGACGCGCTCGGGCAAGAGCGATCCGAACATCGTGCTGTCGAAGACGGTGATGGCCGAGGTCGAGAACAACAAGGCCGCGGTGCTGTCGTCGGACGCGACGATGGATGCGCGGTTCTCGGGCGCGCACTCGATCATCATGCAGGGCATCCGCTCGACGATGACGCTGCCGCTGCTCTACGCGAACGAGCTACTCGGCATCATGCACCTCGACTCGCTGTTCACCTCGAACGCGTTCTCGGAGAAGGATCTGCAGATCTGCACCGGCATGGCGCAGCAAGCGGCGATCTCGATCCAGAACGCGCGGCTCGCGAGCCGGATCAAGAGCGAAGAGCAAACGCGCGCGCAGATCTCGCGGCTCATTCCACCATCGGTCGTCGAGCAAGTGCTCAAAGGCGAGCTGACGATCGAAAAAGGCGGTCGCCTGACCGAGGTCACGATGCTGTTCTCGGACATCCGTGGGTTCACGACGATGTCCGACGGCCGCCCCGCGCAAGAGATCGTCAACACCTTGAACGAGTACTTCGAGGTGATGGTCGACATCCTGTTCAAGTACTCCGGCACTCTCGACAAGTTCGTCGGCGACGAGATCATCGCGCTGTTCGGCGCGCCGCTCGCGCTCGACGACGCGCCGTTCAAGGCGGTCGCGTGCGGCCTCGCGATGCTGCAAGCTCTCGAGGAATTCAACCGCACGCGCGCGTCGGAAAACCTCGCGGCGATCCGGATCGGCATCGGCATCAACACCGGTAACGTGATTACCGGGTCGATCGGCTCGACTCGCGCGCTGCAATACACCGCGATCGGCGATGCCATGAACGTCGCGTCGCGGCTCGTCAACGTCGCCTCCTCCGGCGAGATCATCGTGTCGGAGAACACGTTCAAGCACCTCGCCGGTCGCGTCGAAGCGACCCAGCTGCCGCCGGTACGCGTCAAAGGCAAGGCCGACGAGCTCAAGGTCTATCGCGTCACCGGCCTGCGCAACACGAACACGCCGGTGCCGGGCGTGCCGACGCCGGTGCCGGGCGGCCAAGACTGGTCCGGCCCGACGAACGGTTAGAGCGCTGTTCCCGCTGAACGAGCGAGGCGGCGCAAGCGTCAACGACGCGATTGCGGCCCGCAGCCGTTTAGCGCTTGCAGTCGCGGAGCTGGAAGTCGAGGTGCGGCGAGTCTTCGCCGTCGCCGAAAGCGTACCAGCCGCGCGCATGATGGTGGCCCTTCTCCATCTCGAGCCGGATCTTGCCGGTGCGCTGCCCGTCGCGACCTTCGAACCACCGGCCCTTCATCACGATCACGTCCTCGCCGTCGCCCTTCTCCTTCTCGAACACCTTGAGCTCGAGCTCGCCGTGGTGATGGTCGTACTTGATGTGAACGCGGTTGCCGTCTTGCGCGTCGACCCAGGCGCGGTACCACTGCCAACCGCCGTCTCGGTCACGCAACCCGGCCTCGAGGCACTCGTCGTCCGCATGCGCCTGCTTCGGCGCGAGGCTCAACGCACCGACTAGAACTCCCGACGACAACACGATCTTCGCAATGGTCTTCATACCCAGGTCCTCCTAGAGGTGTAGTTGCAAAAACTATCGCAGCGTCGCGCGAGTCGGCGCGCGCAACGGCGAAAATCGCCTCGCTGTTACAACTAAGTGCACCGCATGGAAGACGTCGGGTCTTCGTCCACGGCGCCAACACTCGAGCACAAGCGCTCGCGATCTCGTCGCTGAGCGCGGCGTGCCGCGAGGGACAGTCACGGGGAGCGAGTGCAGGCGTGCGATGAGACGCGCAGCCCCGCGGTAATAACTGCTACTCGCGCGTCAGCGCGATCGCCGCGCAGCGGCGTCGCTTCGCGGAGACGCCGGAACCACCGCGGCCTGCGCCGTCGCACGAGCGAATCCGGGGCGCTCTCGCAAGGCAGCCGCGCGAAGCCCCCGCGCGGACTTCGGTCAAAGAATGCGCGGTGGGCGCCGGGCCAATTGCGAGCTCGCAAGATGGGGCCCGGCGAGACTAGCCGGCGATCGTCAGGCCCATTTGGGCGCGGACGGCGAAGAACTCTTCGCTGATCGAGTAGAGGACGAGCTCTTTGATCTTGTCCTTGACCTGCGGGCCGCCGACCGTGACCGGCTCGGACGAGATCATCCGCGCCGCGACCTCGAGGTCACCGCACACGACGAAGCCGGCGCGGTGCGAGACCGCATCGACCGCGTGGCCCCACTTCGCGAGGTTGATCTCGGGCGCTGCCTGGACGAATCGTTGGACCACCGCACCGAGCTGCTCGAGCGCGTGCGGAGGCATGCGCTTCTGCATTTCGGGCACGTACTGACCGACGAGCTGGACGGTATCCGGCGGGACCGGGAACCGCGGCTGGACCATCACGATGGCCGACAGCACGACCACCTTGAGCTCGGTGTTCGTCGGCAACAGCATCTTCAGGTAGTACTCCGGCCGCATGAACGCGAGCCGACGCGCCGACAGGAACGCGATCTCGCGCTCGCTCCGGCCCTGCAGCAGATGCTGTCGGACGACGAACGACGGGCACAGCTCGCTCTTCTCCATCGCGTTCGCGAGTTGGATGTCCGCGGGCTTGTTGTCGTCGACGAAGAACACCTCGGGCAGGCGGACGTTGAGCACCTGCGCGACGTAGTAGAAGATCTTCGAGAACATCAACGGATCGCCCTGGAGCTGGCGGCGGTCCTTGCGCTTGATGCCGAAGTCTTTATGCGGCGCGCCCTTCATCGCGGCGACGCCTTCCCAACACGCGCCGAAGATCGCGCTGATGTAGCGGTTCTCGTCGGTGTGGACGAGCTTGGCCCACGTCTCGCCGCTCATCATGTTCTTGGCCTTGACCAGGCCACGCGGCTTGTACTGCTCGTAGAACTGGACCTCGTCTTGGTCCGCCTTCTTGAGGAACGACAGCGTGTTACAGACGCACCACGTCTTGTCGTACTGGTGCGTGTCCATGTAGATGCGGCGCAGCGCCTTGTACGAGTCGTACTTGAACGGCTCGTTGCGCAGCATTCGCATGTGCTGAGCGACCGCCTTGTCGGTGTAGTCCGGCCCGGCGACCAAGTAGAGCTCGGCGAGGATCTCGGCGCGATCGGTGCCGTCCGCGCGGAGCTCGTTGTTCGGATCTAGCTGTTGCGCGATCTCGTATGCGCCGGTCGCCGATTGGTACTGCTTGAGCCGGCTGCGATAGATCTCGCCGAGGCCATCGAACAGACCGACCTGGAGCTTCTTGAACACCGGGTTGTTGGTCTGCTGCGGGATGCGCCGGATCATGTCGCGGTACGCGCGTTGCTGCGCGTTCCAGTCGCGCTTCGTCGTGAGGATCTTGTCGATCGCCTCGAACGAGCGCAGCGCGCGCGGCACGGTGGCATCGGTCAGCTTCTCGGGATTCGCGAAGTAGCTATCGAGCGCCTTGTTGAAGTAGTCGATCGCTTCGTCGAGCGACTTGAGCTCGTCGCGACACACCGCAGCAGCCGCGTAGTAGTACGCGCCGCGAGTCGAGCCATTCGGCTCGAGTGCGATGAACCGCTCGATCGTCTCGACTGCCTTCTTCCACTGCTTGGTCTCGGTATAGAGATCCAAGACCTTCTGCAGCAGCTGGTGATCGTCGGCGGTGACCTCGAGCGCCTCGAGGTATGCCGCGGTCGCCTTCTGCGGGTTCTGCAGCTTGTCGTGGTAGATGCCGCCGATCTCGTCGAGCAGC
>CAZDGY010000727.1:0-3879 GCA_964504685.1 uncultured Kofleriaceae bacterium
GCGACCCGCGCCGCTTAGCGTCCGTGCGCTGCTGCTTCGGTTTCGGCCCGCGCGAAGTAATCCATGCCGTAACGACCGCCGCCGCCACCCGAGCCGGCTTGTCGCTTGCCGCCGACCTCGGCGACCGCGCGCACACCGAACCGCATCAGCGGCTGGATGTCCGACGCCATCTTGCCGTCGGACGTGAACACGAGCACCTCGTTGAGCGTTTCCACGAACGACGCCTCGACCTTGACGATCCGCGAGTCGTACGCACGAGCGGCTTTGTCGGCGGCGCGCAGCAATGCGAGCTTGTCGATCGCCGGCATCACGAGCGTGGGTTGCGGCACATCGTAGAAGCTCGGCGTCGTGACTCGCGTCAGCGTGTCGATCCCGACCGGAGCGTGACCGCCCGCGGCCGCGATCTGACCGGCGGTCTTCGCCGCGTGCAGCATCTTCTCCCACGCGAGATCCTCGGTGTACGCGTAGCCCGTCGCGTCGCCTTTCGTGACGCGCACGCCCAAGCCGAGCGTGATGCCGCGGCCGACCGAGCGCACTTGCTCCTCCTCGAGTGCGTAGTCCGCCGAGACCCGAAACTCGAAGTACAGATCCGCGTAGTCGCCGCCCGCCGCGAGTGCGGCAGACAACAGCTTGTTCGCGATCTGCGGATCGATCGAGCTCGCACCGCCGGCGGCAAACGGCGCGCGCAGCGTCGCTGGAAGGTTGCTGGTCACCATGCCCGCAACATAGCAGCGGTGGGCACTAGCGGCCCTGGCTGATCGGCGGGTTTCGCAGCGATCCGCGTCAGCTCTTGGCTTCGCGCCCCGAGACCTTCGCGAGCGCAGCTTCGGCCGCGGCCGCGGCGACCTTGATCTCGGCTTCCCAACCACCGAGCCACAATCGGCCAAACGCGCCGAACGTGATCACTTCCATCAGGTGAACATCGGCGGCCTTCTCGGCTTCGTTCGCGGCGAGCGCGGCGTACGCAGCCGGATAGACCTCGAGAATGTACAGCGACTGATCGCGCGAGATCATGTCGCCGTGGCGCATCCGGTTGATCAGCTGGCTCTGGTGACCGTCGATACCGGTGATGATCTGCGACGACACCACGCGCGGCTTGATCCGATCGTCGCGCTTGATCCCCATGCGTGACACGATCGCGTCGACCGCCGCCTCGACCTGACCCTTGTCGCGGTCGTGGAACTCGAGCATGCCGTACGCACGCTCGACGATCTGCATGCCCGGTCGCACCGACGTCGCCTTGAGGGCCGCGTCGGTCAGCGAGTTGATAGCGATTCCCGGCGCGATCTCGATGAACGCCGCGGACTCTTCTTCGAGTGGCATGAACCCGGCGCACACCGTCTGCAAGAACCCGGTGAGCTGCGGCTGCAGCGAATCGAGGATGGTGAGCGCGCGGAGCTCCATGCGCGGCCACGCTACCAGAACTCCCGACACCGGTGCGGCACGCCGACATGGTTCCCAACCCGACCGTACCCACTTGTGCCGGCGGTTGTGCGACGCGCTTCGTGGGGGCAAGTCGACGCACGTGACATCGACTGGCTCGTGCTACCAAAAACTATGCATGCGACGCGCACGCTTCGTCTCGTGATCGCGATGGGCGTGGTCGGGTGCGGCAGCACTGGCAAGCAAGCGCCAGGCGATGGTCAGGGCGCCGGCTCCGATCTCGCTTCGGGCGACCCCGGGTCGGGAACGAAGACGCTCTACGCCGGCGTCGAGCTCTCGCTGTCGTCGATCGACGGCTCCACACCTCTGCCGTCGCTGGTCGTCGCGGTCGCCGCCGGCGCGAGAGGCGGCGCTGCGGTCAGCGGCGCGACGATCGTGCTCAGCGCAACGGATGGCACGACGATCACCCCGACGGAAGATGCCGGCACGCCAGGCACCTACGAAGCCGACAACCTGACCTGGGAATCATCCTGGCATCTGCAGATCACGTCTGGATCCGATCAGCTCGAAGCAACGATCGCGGCACCTGGCGCGACCACGATCACGAGCCCGACGCCGAACGCTACCGTCTCGGCTGGCTCGGTCACCTTCGCGTGGACCGACGTCCTCGACGAGCACGCACAGTCGGTGTGGGTGTCGCCATGCTGCGGCGATCCGATCGTGGACCTCACCGACAGCGGCTCGGGCTCGGTGCTCGTCGCCGCACCCGGCGGCGTGTTCACGCTCTACCGCCAGGACGCGTTGCCACTCGACGGCGGCGCCGCCGGCTCGCTCGCGACCGCCGTGACCTCGTACGGCGTGCTGCTCACGGTGCAATGACTATTGAACGCGGGCGACCAGCGACGTGACGAGCTGGGTCGCGCTGCGCTTCGCCGGTCCGCCGAGGTCCGCTTCGCTGACGTACTGCGATGCAGCGTGAACATCGAGCCGCTGGCTCTTACCAGCGACGCGCGCCTCGATCTCGCTCTTGAGCACGGCGGCGAAGCCATCGGTGAGCGATGGATCTTGAGTCTTGACTCGCGGCGACACGATCTCTTCGAGCATCGTCTTCATCTTGCGCTCGAACTGCGCGCCGCGATCGGTGAGTCGTTCGTCGAGCTCGATCTCGAAGCCCTCGATCGCGATCCGGCACACGACCACGAGCGCACGACCGTTCCACTTCGTCATGCGCGCGACATCGCCTTCGATCAGGCCCTCGAGATAGGTCACGCTCTTCGGAGAGAACGTGAACGTCGTTGCGGCCCACGCCCGCGTCGTCGGCTGACCGATCACAGACGCCGCATACACAGGCCCCTGCGGAGAGAAACGTTCAGCCATGTAGCAGGCTACACACGGTTCGCGGAACCGCAATGTTGCTGGGGCATGAACGAGTGTTAAGGCGTGGCGAAACCGCGCGTGTTAGCTTCCCGCTCCCAGTTTTCTAGGAGCCAGTCATGCGTCGCCTCGCCCTCGTCGTTCAGCTAGCTTTATCGGTTGCCGTCATCGCGCCCGCTGTAGCGCAGCCCAACGTCGCGCCGGCGCGGAGGCCGGCCGGCATGGCGCGCGGCAACTTCAGCGATTACGTCCAGCTCGCGATCGACGGCGACTCGATCTATTACCTGCGCCGCAACGGCAACATCTTGGTCGAGGACAGCAACGGCGTGCAGCTGTTCGACAACGCCACCGACGGCACGAAGCAGATCGCGGTCGACGGCGGCGTGGTCTACGCGCTCAAGACCAACGGCAACGTCTGGCGCAAGCTACCGGGTAACGACTGGGAGCAGATCGACACCGGCACCGGCAGCAAGCAGCTGCTCGCGAAGGCCGGCGGGCTCTACGTGCTCAAGAACGACGGCTCGGTCTGGCAGTACACGAACGGCTGGGTCCAGGTCGACGCCGGACAAGGCACGAAGATGATGGCCGGCGATCGCCAGGGTCACCTCTACGTGCTCAAGACCAACGGCAACATCTGGGCGTACGGCCAGCAAGGCTGGGTCGAGATCGATAGCGCCGAGGGTACGAAGCAGATCGCGGCGGCGCACGGCTTGGTCTACGCGCTCAAGTCCGGCGATGGCGGCATCTGGAGGTTCGACGGCAACGCGTGGGGACAGATCGACACCGCGAGCGGCACGCGCCGAATCTACGCGTCAGGCAACGAGCTGTTCGCGGTCAAGAAGGACGGCGCGATCTGGTTGTTCCGCGACAACACGTGGACTCAGGTCTCGAAGGAAGACGTCCAAGACGCATACGTCTCGCGCGGCAACTTGTACATCCTGCGGCCCGACGGCCGCGTCGTGTACGTCGCGAAGAACTAACGCGCGCGCTTGCCGAAGCTGCGGCCCTGGCCGCGCGGCCGCTCGCCGCGCGTCGGCTTGCGATCGCTCGAGCCAGCACGCGCTCGCGGCGCGCGATCGTCGGGGCGGCGCGGCGCGCGATCGTCGGGGCGGCGCGGCGCAC
>CAZDGY010000728.1:0-3874 GCA_964504685.1 uncultured Kofleriaceae bacterium
AGCTGCGCCTCCGCCGAAGGCCCCGCGCAGCGCACCCATGGCGGCCCAGCCAGCGCCGATGGCTGCCGCGCCACAGCCGAGCGGGCTCGCTCCGGACCAGAGCCGTAGCCACAAGCCGACCGCACCTCCGCCGATGAACATCGACGGTGTTCGGCCGCGCGTGATCTCCGGCGCGAAGCCACAGAACGCCGCGGCAGCGTCGCTCCGGCAGTCCGCGGCGGTCGGCGAGAACTACCTCAACGACCTGTTGACGGGTGGCCTCCTCGAGGTCGCGGGCGTGCGAGTGCCCGACGCCGAGTACGATCTGCGGCCGGATCGCCGCTGGGGCCGGTCGACCCGGCGGTCGTTCATCTTCTTGTTCGTGGTGCTCGTGCTCGGCCTGGGCGGCGGCACGACCTGGTACTTCTGGAGCGAGAAGCAGAAGGCCGATGCGATCGCGAAGCTTCAGAAAGAAGCCACGCAGGCGATCGGCAACGGTGACTTCGCCTCGTTCGAGCTCAGCCTCGCCAAGCTGCAAGAGGCGCTCAAGATCGATCCGGCGAACGTCGTGTCGATCGCGGACTTCGCGCAGAGCGGCGGGCTCGAGTCGCTGCTCTACGGGCTCGATCCGGGCCTCGCGACCGAAGCGATCAAAGGCACCACCGGCGCGCTCAAGCCGGGCGATCCGGGCTGGCGCGAAGTCGTGATCGGCAAAGCGGCGGTCGAGCTATCGAAGCTCGGCACGAACGAGAATGCTGCGACTGCACTGTCCGAGCAGCGCGCCAAGCTCGACGAGTTTCTCGCGAAGAACGACGGCGACAAGTGGGCGCAGTGGCTCAAGGCGCGCGCGATGCTCGCGGCCGGCGAGCGCAAGGCTGCGAGCGCAGCGCTGCGGGCTGCCGCGGACGGCGACACCGGCCTCACGGTCGCGATGGTCGACGAAGCCGACCTGCTGGTCGATGACGGCCAACTCGACGACGCCCTCGCGCTGTACGAGAAGGTGCTCGCGAAGGCCAAGGATCATCCGCTCGCGCTCGTCGGCCGCGCGCTCGCTCGCGCCGAGTCGTCGGTGCAAGCCGACCAGGCGATCGACGACCTCAACGTGAAGCTCGACAAGAAGCTCGGGCCGCGTGTCGCGTCGTACCGGTTCCTCGCGCTCGCGCTCGCGCAAGCCGGGATCGAAGACTATCAACATTCGGCCGAAGCGCTGTCGAAGGCGGTCGCGAACAAGCCGCCGGTCGAGCCGCGGTTCTGGTCGCGCGTCGCGTGGGTCTACCTGACGCGCGGCGAGTTCGCATTCGCCGCGACCGCACGCAACAAGGTCGCGTACTACGGCAAGGTCCACATCGATCCGAAGAACCCGACGGCACCAGGTAAGTCGGACGCCGAGCCCGATCCGAGCGTGACGCTCGTCGATGCCGGCTTGTACCTCGCGCGTGGCCTGCCGGATCGTGCGCTCGATACCGCGTCGAAGATCGACGGCGTGCGCCAGCGTCTGCTGCGCGCGTACGCCGAGCTCGATCTCAACAAGCCCAAGGACGCGATGGCCGACGCCGACGAGATCCTCAAGAAGGCGCCGGAGAACCTCGAAGCTCAGATCTTGCGCGAAGAAGCGCGGCTGGTGTCGAGCACCGACAAGGAGCGCGCGGCCGCCGCCGATGCGCTCGAGAAGCTCGCGCGCAAGGCGAAGAGCAAGCTCGGTCGCCACGCGCTCGGCATGGGCTACTGGCTGGTCGGCGACAACAAGAACGCGCAACCCCAGCTCGAACAAGCGCTCGCCGAAATCACCGACGAGTCGCCGAACCCGCTCGCGTACCGCACGCGCACCGCGCTCGCCGACATCTTGCTCGCGGCGAATGACGTCGATGGCGCACAGAAGCAGATCGACGAGGCGCTGAAGGCGAACTCCGGCTACCTGCCGGCGCGCGCGCTCGACGCGAAGATCCTGCTGAAGAAGAACGACCCCGACGCTGCGTTCGACATGATCGACGCGGTCAGCAAAGAAGAGGCGGCGTTCACGCCTGCCGCGAAGCTGACGCGCGCCGAGGCGCTCGTCGCGCGCAAGACCGCGACCGACGCCGACAAGAAACAGGCGCAGACCTACCTCGAAGAGATCAAGGACAAGGTCACGCCGCCGTGCGAAGTCGGCCGCGTTGCCGCGCTGATCGATCCGAAGCTACCTGCGACGCTCGCGGTGCCCGATCACTGTGATGCGACGCCTGGTGCACCTGGAGCCGCGCCGGGTGCGGCGCCAGACGGCCACCATCACCATCATCACTGAGCGTCAGACTCGGCGCGTGAGCCGGGCCATCGCCAACGCATCGACGTAGCCGCGGTCTCGCCACGCCTCGACGCGCTTGGTCCCCTCGCGGTCGAAGCCGAGCTTCTCGTACAGCCCGATCGCGCGCACGTTGTCGACGTAGACGTCGAGCTCGACGCGCACGGCTCCGACCTCGTCGGCGGCTGCCAACAGCGCCTCGAGTAAGCGCTGGCCGACACCACGGCCTTGCCAGCGATCGGCGACCGCCATGCCGATAGCCCAGACGTGCGCGCGCTTCGCGCCCATCGCGCCGTGGAGGCCCGCGGTCGCGATGACCTCGCCCGCGACGTCGGCGGTGAACCGGCGGGTCCGCGCCGGATCGTTGGCCTCGAACCGCGCGCGCCAGCTCGCCTGCGAGGTGTACGGGACTTGGAGCGTTCCCCACCGTGCGCCCGGGTCGTCCATCACGCGGGCGAAGCCTGCGGCGTCGTCGAGTGTCGCCGGGCGAATCGCGATGGTCCCTGGCTCGGCCCGCGCGGGGCGGGCAGGCGGCGGCGGCGCGGTCGCGATCGGCAGACCGGAGCGGGTCCATGCCCACAGGGCGGTCGTCGCGAGCGTCGTGCCGCGGGCGAGATCGTCGCGGCGGATGACCTCGCGCAAAAAGCCCGCCGGCTGCAGCGGCGAATCGATCGCGAGGTCGAGCTCGACGCGATGCAGCTGCCACCACCGATCGGCGCTGTCTCTCGCGGTCGCGATCAACTTGGCAGCGGCGGCGAGTGCGTCAGGTCGTGCGAGCACGGTGAGCTTGGCGGCGTGACGAACCCGAGGACGCTCGTTGACCGCGATCGCGACCACCGCGGCGAGCTCGGCGCCGGTCGACGAGCAAATCGCGAACCGGCCGGGAGCGACCAACGCGTCGACCGCGTCGGCGCTCAGATCGAGATCGGGCGTCGCGGCCGCTAGCGCGCGAACCGCAGCGACGTCGGTGGGCTCGAGCGCGCGGATCATCCCGCGAGCTTACTGCAGGCAGCTAGCGCGAGGCGCGACGACGCGAACCACCGGCGGCGGCCGGGGCGGCGACTTCTTCGATCTCGAATAGGCCCTCGATCGGGCCTTGGCCCTGGCGCAACAGGCGGATCTCTTCGCCGTCGACCTCGATCACGGTCGATGGCTCCGACGGCGTTTGCGCGGCGTCGATCACGACGTCGACCGCGTTGCCGAACGCTTCGAGGATCTCGTCGGCATCGCGACACGGCTCGTGAGTCTCCGGCACGATCGCACTCGAGGTCAGCAGCGGTCGGCCGAGCCCTTGCGCGAGCGCCTGCGCGATCGGATGGCTGGTCACGCGAATGCCGACCGTGCGCCGCTTGTGATCGGTGAGCGTGCGCGGCACCGCGCGAGTCGCGGGCACGACCAGCGTGTATGGCCCCGGGAAGATCCGCTGCGCGAGCCGGAACGCGGTCTGCGAGAACATGCCGTATTCGGACGCGGTCGAGAGATCGGGGCAGATCAGCGCGAGCCGCTGGTTCTTGTTCATCTGTTTCGCGCGAAAGATCCGTTCGATCGCATCGCGTGCTTCGAGCGCGCAGCCCAACGCATAGATCGAATCGGTGGGGTAGGCCGCGACGCCACCGG
>CAZDGY010000729.1:0-3856 GCA_964504685.1 uncultured Kofleriaceae bacterium
AACGCGAAGTAGTAGAACTTCTCGCCATCGGGCACGAAGAACGTATGGTAGCCGTCGACGCTTCTGACAAACTCGTTGATTCCTTCGATGCCGATCGATAGCACCTCTTCGCGCGCGTCGTCGGCCCGCCCGGCGCGGTCGAGCGCGACCGCGAGGCCAAGCGATACCTCTGGTCTTGGCGATCGGCGCAGCGCGTCGCCGTAGATCGCGATCGACTCGTCGAGCCGACCTAGCATCATGTAGGTCTCCGCCAGGTTGTTGAGCACGGTGTCGGACACGTCGGACGGATCGGACAACGCGATGATCTCTTCGTAGTCGTGCGCCGCGCGCACCAGGTGATCGTGGGTCGCGAACTTCGTGTGGAGGATCGCCCTGCGAAACAAGATGTCTTCGTCGGCCGCGCCGATGTTCGCAGAGCTCGAAAGGCCAGCCGGGCCGAGTCGCGGGTCGAGCGGCGCGCGCGCTTCGAACGCGTCCCACGCGTCGATGATCTGCTGCGCTTGCTGCGGGTGGAACAAGTCCATGCCGCTCTCTTGGGGGCAGCCCGCGAGCGGTGGGTGCTGGAGCTGCTCGGTGAACCCATCGCACTCGAAGTAGAACGAGTAGAGCAGCCGGCCGATTCGGTAGTACGGCTCGCCGGCTTCCGGCCGAGCTTGTGCCGCGGCGCGATACGCCTTGATCGAGCTCGCGATGAACCGGCCGGCCTCGCCCGTGCTGATCGTCGGCGAGTTCGCATCGCGCGCGAGCTCGTCGCCCGCGGCCATCTCGTGGTCGTAGAGCTCTCGGCCCGCGTCGGACTTCGCGGCATCGGTCCACACGTTGGCGTGCGCACTCGTCGCGATCAGCAGCGCGAGCACCACCGTTCGCGTCACGGCACCGCCAAAGGGTTGGGGAGTAAGCTCGGATCGATCGGCGGTGGTGCGATCGCGGCCGCGCGCGACGCCTGATCGAGCGCGGCGATGTGGTCGAGCGCGCGCTTGCGATACGGCGCGCCCGCGGTCGCCGCGTAGAGCGCGAACTCGGTGCGGGCCTCGATACCGAAGCCGCTGACCTCGTAGACCATGCCGAGATAGTAGTGCTGGTCCGCGGCCGGTGCGAATCGCATCGCGCCGAGCGCGCTCTCGAGGTACTGCAGCAGCTCCTGGCCCTGCATTGCGACCGAAATTCGATCGATCGTCTCGAATGCGGCGCTGCGTTGTTCGATGCGATCGTAGCGCACCGCGAGCGCGAGCTCGAGCATCGTGCCACCGGTCGTCGGCGACGCGGCGAAGTCGAGCGGGACCGAGTCGAGCAGGACGTCGGTCGCTTCACGCGATCGGCCGCGCAGGGCGAGCGCGTTCGATAACGCGATCGTGTACTGAGCATCGTCCTCGTCGGTTCCACCCTGTGCGAGCTCGAGATAGTGAATCGCGTCGTCGAGTTGTCCGCGGCGGAGGTAGATCGTCCCGAGCTGCCCGGTGATCGACCGCGGCACCTCACCGCTCAACGTGAGCGCGCGCTGCAACGCGGCGACCGCGTCGTCGGTGCGGCCGAGCCGGTCGCAGACCGTCGCATATGCGGCGAGCACGTCGACGTTGTCGGGGGCGACCGAGCGCGCGTAGGTCATCGCGCCGAACGCGGTGCGTAGCTCGTCGTGGGCCCAATCGACACCGCCGGCCGCGACTGCCGCATCGGCGGCGGTGACCGCGGTCGCGGCCTTCGTCACGAGCGCGTCGATCTCCTTGTGATGCGGCGTGATGACGTCGAGCCAGAACTCGTCGTCGGCGCGTGCCGCTCGTCCGCTGGCGAGCAGCAACGTGACTGCCAGCGCGAGCCGCTTCACGATCGAAGTATGCCGGCGCTGGTGTCGGCGTGCCACAGGGACGAACGGCCCCGACTGGGGCCCTCGCACACCGGTCGGTCGGGTTCGGATTGCCAATGGTTGTAGAGACTTGGAGCGCGGCCACGGTGGCCCGTTGCTTGCTTTTTTAGCAGGCGTGGACCGCGGCATCATCGCATCGGCGACCGAGCTGTTCCTGGCGAGGCAGTTCCCCAGCGTCGTCGCGGTGGTCAGCGATGCACTCGAGCAGGAGCCCGAATGCGTCGAGCTGCTGCTGCTGCGGGCGCGCGCACGGGTCGGGCTGCGCCGCGATCTCGAAGCGCAAGCCGATCTCCGCGACGTCATCCGGCTCGAGCCGCACCGCGCGATCGCGTATCGCTTGCTCGGCCAGCTCGCGGCGCGCCGCGGCGAGCATGATTCCGCTGCGATCTTCTTTCGCGAGGCTCTGCGCCTCGACCCTGGCGATAGCGAAGCGAGCGATTGGCTCGCGATCGTGGACGTCCCCTCTAGACCAGCCGCGGTGGCACACATACTCCCGGCACCCACTGCCGCGGCTGGTCGCACTTCTCGCAAGTCCGGGCGGATCGCGCTCGGCACGCAACCGCCCGACGAGGATGCGAGCACCACGCCATTTCCGCGCAGCACGTTGACCGAGCCAGCAGCGCAGCCAGCTGCGCCGCGGCCGCAACTCGCATCTGCGCCGCGTGGTCCGGTCCCCGAGCTGCCGGGGTTCGCCGACTACTTGGTTTCTGCAGGGATTCTCACCCCCGACCGATTGCGCGCGGCGCAGGCGTACCAACGCTCGATGGGCGTCTTGCTGTCGACCGCGATCGTCACGCTCGGGCTCGCGTCGCCGCAGCGCATCGAGTGGGCCGCGGTCGCGCACCAGTCCGAGCTCGCGCGCGCTCATACACTTCGCCGGTAGCGCGCGCGGCCGCGGTGCTACGCTTGACCGCATGAATCGCGGCGATGCCCGACTGCTCGTAGTGGTGTTGGCAACGGCGGTCGTGTCCTCGGCAGCGACTGCGCTGATCACCCAGCGGTTAACGGCGACGTCCGCGGTCGACGAACGACTACAACGGCTCGAGGAGCGCACCACCGTGCTCGAGCTCCTGCGCGAGGTCTCGGCGGTGGGAGATCGACGCGAGCCCGGCCCGGCACCGCCAGCACAGCCGCCGCTGGTGCTCACGCCGGTCGCGCACCCGCCGGATGCGGCAGCGTGCGATGAGGTTTCGTGCGTGCTCAACGACTACACCCCCGCGTGCTGCGCGCGCTACGGCCATCCGAGCACGCCACCTCCCGACGGCGTGCCCGAATCGCTCGACCGCGCGCAGATCAGCAACGGCATCGCGAAGATCAAGGCGCAGGTCGTCTCGTGCGGCGACAAGTATCCGAACGCGAAGGGCAAGGTCAGCGTCTCCGTCAAGGTCGGGCCCGACGGTACGATCGCTCGCACGACGATCAACGACACGCCCGATCCCGCGCTCGCAGCGTGCGTCCAGCAAGCGGTCTCGGGTGCGACGTTCGCCAAGACGCGCGACGGCGGCGCGTTCCGCGTCCCGTTCGTGTTCTGAGCCGCTACGGCATCGACACGAGGTGCTGCTCGTGATCGGCGGTGAACGCGGGAGGGAGCCGCACGGCCCACATCGCTTCGGCGAGGCACGCCGCGAGCGGGCTCTGCGGTCCGCGCGCCCGAACGTCGACGATCTCGTCGCGGGTCGACTCGACCTGCAGGACGACGCGCCAGCCCTGCGGTGGCTTTTCGCTCGCGACGCACGCCGACGGATCGACGAGCATTCGCAACCGGCGATGCGGTGACCCGATCGACACGCTCGGCACCGCAGCGCGCCGGCCGGAGAGGCCCGCCGGTCTCGCGGGCTCGGAGTCGCCATGGTGCGGCGGACGCTCGTTCGGGTCGGATGCGACGAGCGCGGTGAGCGGCGATACCGCGCGGCCCGCGATCGCGATCCGCAGCTGCTCGTCGTGATCGAGCTGGTCGTAGTCGTCGGTGTCGGGCGCGAATGCCGCGGTTGCAGA
>CAZDGY010000730.1:0-3856 GCA_964504685.1 uncultured Kofleriaceae bacterium
GACGCTTGCGCGCACGACGACGAGTGCTGCGGCGGCATCTGTACGATCGGCGCGGGCGGGCTAGGGACGTGCACCGAGCCGATGACTGGCCAGACCCTGTGCAGCACCGGCGTCGACGGCACGGTGTGCAACGGCTGCGGCGATTGCTGCAGCCGGTTGTGCGAGGTCTATCAACCGACCGGCGTGAAGATCTGCCAGCCGGCCGAGGGCTGTCACGTCAACGGCGACCTGTGTCGCGGCGATATGGATTGCTGTGGCGCGACCGGCAGCGGCCTGCCCGGCGACGGCAACGTGAAGTGCATCAAGCAGAACGCGACCGACCCCGTCGGCGTGTGCCGCAACCCGATGTCGTGCAACCCGGAAGGCGACATCTGTCACTACAAGGACTACAACACGTGCGGCAATTCGTCGGCGCGCAACGACTGCTGCGGCGCGCCCGGCAACTCCGGCGTGTGCGAGCTCGACGCGCTCGGCGTGCCGCGCTGCTACGGCCTCGGTACGTCGTGTCAGATGGCGGGCCAATCGTGCGCGTTCTCCGGCGACTGCTGCGACGGCGCGCCGTGCGTCCCGAACAGCAACGGCCAGCTCGTGTGCGGTACGACCTGCGTGGCGACCAGCGGCGCCTGTACGAACAGCGCCGACTGTTGCGACGGAACGAGCTGCGTCTACGAGCCCGGCATGACCTACGGCACGTGCGGCGGCAGCACGACGTGCGCGCAACCTGGGCAGGATTGCTCGGATACGAACGCCTGCTGCGACGGCAGCACGTGTGTGATCACCTCGACGCCGGCGATGGACTGCCCGACCGGAATGGAGACCGGGTGCTCGTGCACCACGGTCATCTTCTAGGCCTCGAGTTCGTCGTCCTGACGCTGCACTACGACCACAACTTCTTCGTCGACTTGCATTCGCTACTGGTTCCTGTGAACGCGGTCACGCACGTTGGCGAACTCGGATCGTCGTCGCGATAGGCCACTGGTCGCGGCGCGAGCGTGCAAGGATGGTTCGATGCACGCGTTGAGAGCGATCGCGTTGGTCTCCTTGTTGGGCGGCTGCACGAAACCGGATGCCAGCGAGATCGTCCAGCCGCTCGAGAGCACGCTCGGGGCCGCGGTGCCGACCGCTTACTTCGCTGCGGTCGCGATGTCCGCGCTCGGCGGTAGCTCGTCGCCATGCGCGAACGTGGTCACGCCCGGAGCGACCGCGCGCGTCGAGGTCAGCATGGGCGCTGGCTGTCCGCCGATGTTCGGCGCGGACGACAGCGGAACGGTCGTCGTGACCGGTGCGTGGACGCCGCAGCTCGCGACGTTCGTGATGGACTTCACCGGGCTGACCTCGGGCGGGCAAGCGATGCTCGTCGTCGGCATCGGTGCGCTCACCGTCACACCGGGCAGCGCGAATCACCTGACGATCGCGTACGGCGAAGAGGACATCATGGTCGGCACCGGCGAAGCGGTCGGCGCCGGGATCGACGAGGTCGCCTGGGTCGTCGACGTCGACACCGCTGGCACCGCCGATCCCTCGGACGACGCGATCGCGATCTCGGGCGGCGACCAGAGCCTGCTCGCGATCGGCAGCCACGATCCCGATGCCGATCTCACCCAAGTCGCGGTCGGCGCCGCGACGTTCAAGCCGGGTTGTCGCCGAAATCCGAGCTCGGGCGTCGCCGCGGTCCAGCGCGCCGGCACGCGCGGTGGTGGCTGGGTCCTGTTCGATTTTCACGACCAGTGCGACGGGACCGCCGACGTCGCCGCCGCGCTCGCGCCTTACGAGCCGCTGATCACCGACTCGCTGGCGCTCGTGTTCTTGCAATAGCGCGGTGAGCGCGGGTCCACGCGCGTGACTCCGGAATCGCACGTGTGCTCGATCGGACGAGGCGGCCTCGCACGCTCGTGCCGCGGCGCGCGCGGCAGTCATCCGCCAACCGACTTGCAACGGCACGTACGCTGCATCCGGACCAGAGCATGAACTCGCTGATCTGCACGGCGGAGATGGCGATGCGCGCCCCGCTGGGCTTGTTGGGTCGCGGCGAGAAAGCAGGCGCCTGGGTCGTCGAACGCGAGCTGGGCCAAGGCGGCATGGGGACGGTCTATGCCGTCGTCCACGAAGACATCGGCAAGCGCGCAGCACTCAAGATCATGCATCGCACCGTGTTGCCGTCGTCGCAGATCGAGTGCGTGCTGAGCGAAGCGCGGGTCGTCAACCTGGTCGGCCACCCGAACATCGTGGACATCTTCGAGATCGGCGCCTTCGACGACGGCCGACCGTACATGGTGATGGAGCGGCTCGAAGGCGTATCGCTCGCCGCGCGCATCGCCGCTTGCAGGCTGCTGCCCGACGTGGCCGTCACGATCTTGCTCCAGATCTGTGACGCACTGATCGCGACCCATGCCGCAGGCGTCATCCATCGCGATCTCAAATCCGCGAACGTCTTTCTCACCGGCGACGACGCGGTCCCGCGCGTGAAGGTACTCGATTGGGGGATCGCGAAGCAGATGTCGGCTGCGACCGGCGCGCTCGATGGGCTCATCGTCGGTACGCCGGCCTATCTCTCGCCAGAACAAGCTCGCGGCGCGGTGCTTACCGACCGGACCGACGTGTACTCGCTGGGCGTGATCGCCTACGAGCTGTTCGTCGAGCAACTCCCATTCGAAGCGGACACCGTGCGCGAAATGCTCATGAAGCATCAACATGCGGCGCCGCCGTTGCCGCAGGACCTGTGGCCCGACATTCCGCGCGAGCTGCAGAGCCTGTTGCTCGCGATGCTCGACAAGAACCCCGAGCGACGGCCGACCGCGCTCGCCGTCGCGCGCCGGCTCGAGTCCGTGCGGGCCACGATCGAAGCTCGCAAACGCTCGATCGCCGCGGCAGCGCTCGAGCCCCCGACACGCCAGCCGAGGATGCGCATCGCCCGTGGTCGCGGGTACGCGCTCGCAGCCTGCGCGGTGTTCGCGGTCACGGTCGGCGCGTGGTCGATTCGCGCGCGCGAGGGCGATGCGGGCTCGCTGCCGCCTCCGCTGACCGTGCTGACTCCTCGCGCCGTCGGGATCGCCGCCGCCGTGCGCGAGGTGGCGCCGGTCCACGCGGAGCGCGCGAAGCCAGTGGCAGCCCCGACCGTCGCTGCCCCGCCGCCGCCCGCGAAGCGACCACCGGCTGGCAACGCGGTCCACGCGTCGCACCGGCACCCGACGACCCACGCTCGGCCGCTGATCTCGCGGACTGAACCTCGCGCGCTCGACCCCGACGCCACGCTCGAGCCGTATCCGTGAGCACCGCCACGTACTCGTGCTCGCGCTCGCGGGGCCGTCGATCGCCTCCCGCGACGCCGGCGCTCGCCGAGCGTCACAGCGCAGCGATGCGGCGTTGCATCGAGGCCCGCGTCGCGCCCTCGGCGCTGGCCCGCGCGATGCACTGTTCTCGACCGGAGGACAACATGATGGCAAAACAAGACTCGGCAGGACAGAAGGGTGTCGACATCGACACCGCGCTGGATGCAGCCGCACTGGGAGTGGGCCCGACATCCGACGACGCCGAGGTCGTACTGGACGACGAGGTCCTCGATAATGATGACATTCTCGACAACGACGAGCGTTCTGAGGTCGACGTCATGGGGGTCGCGGCCGGCGTTGTGATCCCGGATGACGAGCCGCTCGGCGGTCGCGACGAGATCGCCAAGCGCGACGCGCACCGGTGGGAGCTCGATCCGGCGTCTGCCGAGGACCTCGAGACTCGCGAAGATACGATCACCGAACCGGTGCGCGTGTTCCGCGACCACGCGCAATCGTCGTCGGGCGAACGCTAGACGCTAATCGGTGGACTCGCGCGTTCCACAGCAGGAACGCAGCGAGGCAAGGTG
>CAZDGY010000731.1:0-3854 GCA_964504685.1 uncultured Kofleriaceae bacterium
GTCGTAGACGAGGAAGCGGACCTGAAGGCCGAACCCCGACAGCGCGAACAAGAAGCACACGATCGGATTGCTCGCGCCGATCAGCCAGCCGGAGTGCGCAAACCAGAAGCCCTTCGTCGGCGTGTGCGGATCCGCGGCAGTGTCGGAGACCGTGTGATGGACGCGGTGCGCGCCGACCCACGCCATCGGCGAGCCGCTGTACTGCGCGCACATGACCGTGATCGTCGCGCGCAGCCACTTCGAGGTCTGAAACGAGCGATGCGTGAGTAGGCGGTGGTACCCCACCGTGTTCGTGATTCCGAGGACGACGATCACGCCGTAGAGTGCGACCAGCGCGATCCAGCTCACGCGCGGACGGTAACGCAGATCGCCGACGCTCGCTTATCACAGCTGCGTTGCACGCTTCGCGACGGCCCTATGGGCTTCGGGCGTTGCGGTGCAACGCGCGAAGGGCCGCAAGCATCACTGACGTGTCGGTCGCGCTATCGCGATTCGATCGCTAGCCGTAGTAGCGCCGTTTCGCTCCGTTCGATCGACTCCTCGATACCGGGCCGCTGATGGCTCGATACGCAGAAAGCGTTCCGCTACTTCTTCAAGGATGGTGCGGTCGCGAGCTCTCCGGCCAATACATCGAACACCACACGGACGCGCCTGCTCGTGTTGAGCTCGCGGTGAGCGACCAGCCAGATCGGAAACATGAACGGTTCGAAGTCCGGAAGGGCACGTCGAACCAGTGGTTCTGCGTCCCCGATGTTTCCATCCAGGATGCCGATACCGAGCCCATGCTTCACGAGCTCCCACATGACGAGGTAGTTCTCGGTCACGATGTCGGTGGACCAGCCGGGCCACATGTTGCGCGTGAGCTCTGGTGCGGACTTGCTTCCGTGTTTCGATCTGGGAGCGGAAGGCGCAAAGCAAACATGTTCTGACGAAGGACGAGAAGGCTCGCGTCGCGAAGTACGGTTCGTACTGGGCGCGCAAGTACGATCGCGAGCCGTCGGGCAAGCTGGCGCTGCAGTTCCTACACGTCAGCGACGCCTCTAAGAGCTACGGACGTCGGAACGACGGCACGACCAGGCTCGAGTCGAAACTCGGCGACGCCGCCTCACGAGTTCCAAGAATCCTCGAAGAGATCCGAGCTGAAGACTCGCGACGCGCAGCGGAAGCGCAACTCGATCATCTCGCCGCACGCGAACGCGCCAGCGAGTTCGAACGCGAACGTCGAGACAAGGAGCTCAGGAAGGACCTCGACACGATGATCGAGCGCTACGGGCAAGCGAAACGTATCCGCGAGTTCGTCGACCGTGCCGAGCCGGCAATCCTTTCTATCGACGGCGATGCTGATTCGGAGAAGCGCGCCTGGATCGTCTGGGCACGCGCGTACGCAGACGCTATCGATCCGATGCGGAGTCCAAGCAGCATCGCGAAGACGCTCAACGGACCAAGCGACTGATCGCGGAACAGGAGCGCAGCGACTGAAGCCTCGGTCACCTCCGGTTGAGGCTACGGGCGCGCAATGAAGGCGCTACGCGATCAGTAGGGATTTTCCGGCGCGGGCTCGACCGCGTTCGGGTCGACTGCATTCGGGTCGACCGCGTTCGGGTCGACCGCGTTCGGATCGACGGCGTTCGGGTCGACTGCGTCCGGGTCGAGGTACATTGAATCGTCGTAGCCGGGATCAACGAGCGTGTAGCCCGGGTCGTAGTAGCCGCCGTCGTCGTAGCCGTAGTCGTTAGCCCAGTAGCCGCCGATCCACCGTCCGCCGTACCAGCCGCGCGGCACCCAGTGGTGATGATCGCGCACGACGCCGTAACCGCGACCTCGCCACCCGCCGCGGACGACCGCGCCGCCGCGCGACGCGACGTAGCCACCGCGCGGCGCGACATAGCCACCGCGCGGCGCGACGTAGCCACCGCGCGGCGCGACGTAGCCACCGCGCGATACGACACGCCCGCCACTCACGTGGCCGCCGCCCATACTCTCGCGCCCGCCACCAACATGCCCGCCGCTCACATGGCCCCCGACGCTGCTGTGTCCGCCGCCGCCGTGTCCGCCGCCGCCGTGTCCGCCGCCGCCGCCGCCATGTCCGCCGCCGCCGCCGTGCGCGCTGGCCGTCCCGGTGACGAGCAGTGAGCCGAGGAACGTTACCGAGAGGAGTATGTGGCGCATGAGCTTAGATTGTGCAGCCGATGTGCCACCGCGCAACGATCGCGGAACTCGTGGACACCACCGACATTCGGACCTTCATGATCATTAATGAAGGCGAACGTTAAGTGGCTGGGCGGTCACAGGTGTCGATTCGGCTCCGCAGATCGATGCTGTGCGAAACCAACTCGGATCGCGAGGCCGCTCACGTCCGCGGCCCGACGTAACGTTGGCCTGCGTCTGGGACGCGGTGAGGCGATCACCACCTTCTCTGTCGGGACTCGTCGTCGGTGGTGCGCTCGTGCGGGACGACGCGTCGATCCACGTGTCGGCGGCGTTACTCACGGTGCCATTGCGAGTGGTCCCTCGACGTACCACCGCTCCATCGATCGCGCGGACTTGGCGTTGGCGACTCGCTTGCAACACCGGACCGGATGCGTACGTACCTGTTAGCTTCGCTCCTCGTCGCTTGTAATCACGGTGCAACGAACGTGGCCGATGGCAGCGTGACACCCGATGCGCCTGCGATCGACGCGGCCCGAGCTGACGCGATGTCCGATAGCGTGGTGCTGCCGACGGGAACCGCGACGTCGACGCCGGCGACGTGTCCTGGCACCGCATTCCCCGGCTCGACGTGCATGCAGGTCGACGTGACGTGTCCCGGCGTCGGGCCCGACAGCGCGACTCTCGCGATCACGCAGCCAAGCGGTACTGCGAAGGGCACGCTGTTGTTGATGGCCGGTGGCGGCGGAACGAAGTTCTTCGCCGTTCCCGACTATTCGACGTACTTGAACGCCGGGTTGCGGTTAGTGGAGATCGCTTGGGCGAGCGACTGGCCGAGCTCGGGCGCGACGTCTCCGCTCACGGCCGCGTGCCGGGCCGCGACGCTGTCGCGATGGATCTTCGACAACGTCCATGGCGGCGACGCGGTTGCGCACACGGCTGGATTCTGCGGCCTCGGCATCAGCGGCGGCGGCGCCTTCTTCGCGTATTCGGTCGCGCACTACGGAGAGAAAAACATCTTCGACTACCTCTCGATCCTCTCGGGTCCTTCGGTGAGTCGAATGGACTACGGCTGCGACCCGTCGCTCTACACCGGGGCGCCTCGCTACCTGTGTCCACAACTGCCCGACCCTCCGTTCGCGTTCGACTCCGAGTTCATTCCCGGGATCAACGGCATGAACCAAACGACCACGTGCGGCGCAGCTGATCCAGCGCCAGCCGACATCGCGAAGTGGACTGCGAACAGCATCGTCTCGCCCGGAGCCGACTATCAATATCCACAGACTGCGATGAGCTTCTGGTTCTGCGCGGGCACGATGTTGAACGAGAGCTCCGGGCTCGGCTCGTTCCTCGTCGAGCAAGTTCGGCCGCTGGGACAGCCCGCTCCGGTTGGCTGCTACACGCAGTGCACGGTCGAGAACGTTCTCGCCGACCCTGCCGGCAAGCAGGCGCAAGAGGACGCGATGATCGCCGGGTGTGTTCCACGCCACTGATGCGCAGCAGTGCACTCCTCTAACGCGCGCGCGGCTTCATCATCTCCGAACCTCCGCGCGCGGTCGTGATCCCGATGAGCCACGTGCCACGTCGTGGCATCGGGACATCCGCCGTTGCGCGGAGCGTGCAACGCAGCTGTGATGAACGAGCGGTCACACGGTAGTGTCAGCCGATCGTTAAGCGATCACTCCGTCGGAACCGGAGTGCCTTTG
>CAZDGY010000732.1:0-3850 GCA_964504685.1 uncultured Kofleriaceae bacterium
ACCTTGGTCCATGCCCCAGTCGTTCCAGTACTCGTGCGACGCGATCACGCCGGTGTGATATCCGCCGCGCTTCATGATCTCGGGCAGCAGCGTGTTCTCGGGCTTGAGTCGCGGCGGTGCGCCTTTCGGCACGTTCTCGTCGAGCGCGATCCCCGAGTGGAAGTACTTCGACGTGATGATCGCGGGGATCGACGCCATCGTGCCGGCCGACGGCGCGTTGCAGAACGTGAACGAGGTCGACTGCTTGACGAACTCCGCGAGCCGCGGCGTCGTGTCGCGATGCTTCGGCGCGTCTTTGTACCCGCCGAACGTCGTGTGGTCGTAGCGCAGCGTGTCGACGGTGATGAACAGGACGTTCCAGTCTTTGCGCTTGAACTGCGTGGGCACCGGCAGGGAAGGGTCGGTCGGTTCGATCGCGGCGCGTAGCGAGAAGTCGTGGCCGTCGCAGTTCTGATCGATGCCGTCGTCGGGGATATCCTTCGCGCCCGGATGGATCGACGCGTCGAACGGCGCGCAGTCGTTCTCGCCGAGCAGCGAGCCGAAGCCGTCGCCGTCGAGATCGTTCGCGATCCGGACGTAGTCGATGAGTTTTTCGAGCGCGGGCGACGCGGTGATCGCGATGCCTTTGGTCGCGCCATCGCCGCCCCACTGCCACAGCGTGCCGACCGACAGCACGAGCGCAGCGCCGGCGACCGCGAATGCTCCCCGCTTCGTGCGCCGGCGAGGGCGACGTCGCATGTGCAAGCGCGCGCCGATCCCCATGCCGAGCGCGATCGCCACGCCCGAGATCGCGAGTCGGATCGATAGATACGATCGGCTTTCCGGCAGGACGAACCACACCGCCGCGAGGCTGCCGGCGAACACCGCGGCGAGCGCGAAGCCGCCGGCCCGCCAGCGGCCGAGTGGGTTGAACGCGCCGAGGATCGGCACCAGCGCTTTGGCCGCAGCTTCGGCGGCGAGCCGAAACACGTAGCCGACCGGCACCGCGATCGCGATCGCGACGAGGGTGTAGCCGGCGACGTACACCGCGGTCAGCGGCGCATCCTTGTGGTTGACGATCGCCGCGCTCGCTTCGCGCTGCATGAACACGGCGATGACACCGGCGGTCGCGCACAGGGCCCACAGCCGCGGCACACCAGGGCGCACCCCGTCGCGCGTCGCCGCCGCGACGAACCATCCCGGACCGCGCGCGGCGACTGGGTCGAACGGCGCTCGGGCGAGTCGCGTCGCGATCATCGCGCTGGCGGTGATCACGGTCAGGCCGAGCCAGAGTCCGAGCGACAGCGTGGCGACGAGCGCGACCAACCGGATGTCGCTGCCCAGCTCGATCGCGCCCCAATAGGTCCACCACGTCAACACGAGCTCGACCACGGCGAACAGCGCGGCGCCGGTCGCGGTCATCGCGATCGCGCGGCCGACGTCGGCGATCACAGCCTGGCGCAGCGAGCGATAGGCGGGCTCAGCCAGGCGGCGACTCCTGCGGGAACAACGGCATCACAGGTCGAGTTGGTGGTATCACGATCGACGTTAGCGTGCCCGTCCCGTTCGCGATCGTTCGCTCGGCCTCGGCCGTCCGCCTGCGCTCGCTGCTCGCTCGCCACGGCTGGCTGATCGCGATCGCTTGCGCGTATCTCTACGTGTTTCCGTACTTCCCGCGGATCCACAGCGCGAACGAGCTGCCGAGTGTGTATCTCGTTAAGGCGATCGTCGAGGACCACACGTTCTCGGTCGACCGCGAGGTTCAGCGCTACGACTGGTCACCGGACCTCGCGGCGCACAACGGCCACATGTACCAGAACAAGGCGCCGGGCTCGTCGCTGCTCGCGGTGCCGGTCTACGCGGTCGTGCGCTGGATCGCGGGCGAGCCCGGGCTCGAAGCGTCGATGGCGTTGTGCCGGATCGTCACCGGCGTCGTGCCGTCGCTGCTGTTCCTGTGGTTGCTGTTCGGGTTTCTCGAGCGGTTCGCGCCGGATCCCGACATCCGGCGACTCGTCGTGATCACCTATGCGCTCGGCTCGCTCGCGATGACGTATGCGCTGCTGTTCTTCTCGCACCAGCTCAGCGCCGTGTGCGCCGGCAGCGCGTGGATACTCGGCGCCGATTTCGCGGATCGTCGACGCGGGTTGGTCGCGCTCGCGGCGTCGGGCTTTCTCGCCGGCGCCGCGGTGCTCGTCGACTACGAAGCGGCGTTCGCGATCCCGCCCGTCGCGATCTGGCTGATCGTGCGGATGTGGCGGTGGCCGCGCGTCGAGTTGCTGCGTGCGATCGCGATCGCGGCGGTCGCGGCGGCGATCCCGCTCGCGCTGTTGCTCGACTATCACAGCCGATGTTTCGGCGGCGCATTCAGCACCGGTTACGGGCACGCGGTGACGTACGCAAAGGATCACGACCACGGGCTTCTCGGCATGACGTGGCCGCACCTCGACGCGCTGTACGGCACGATGATCGCGCCCGACAACGGCTTGTTCACGCTCGCGCCGTGGTTGGCGCTCGCGTTCCCCGGCGCGGTCATGATGTGGCGGCGCGGGCAGCCCGGCGTTGCGGTGATGACGCTGGTCGTGTTCGCGGCGTTCCTGTGGTTCGTGACGTCGATCGGGTTCTGGCGCGCCGGCTGGGAGGTCGGGCCGCGCTACCTGACCGCGATGTTGCCGTTCCTGCTGCCGCTCGTAGCGGCGATGCTCGCGGCGCTCCACGATCGCCCGCTCGCGCTCGGCGCGGCGGCGGGCCTCATGATCGTCGGCGTTGTCGTCTACAGCTTGAGCTCGGCGACGTTCCCGTACTGGCCGGACCCGTTCAATCACCCGCTGTTCGAGATCACGTTCCGGCTCGTCGCCGACGGCCTGTTCGCGCCGAACCTCGGTTCGGCGTTGGGGTTGCCCGCGTGGCTCGCGATCGTGCCGTTTCTCGCGATCGTCGGTTGGTTGGTCGGTCGCGGCATCCAGCGGGTGTGCGGACTGCGCGGGCTCGCGGTCGCGGTCGGGGTCGCGCTCGTCGCGTTTGCCGCGCTCTCGCTCGTGCCGCACGAAGGCCCGTCGGTCGACGCTGCGTATGGACGCATCGTGCATTCGGTCAAGCGTTGAATCGTGTTAGGACAGCAGCGATGAGCGAAGCGCCGCGCCGTTCGCCGCTCGCGCTCGTCGCGATCGCGCTGGCGGTTGTCGCGTGCAACGGTGGCTCGCGCAAGGTCGCAGACGACGCGGGTGCGCCAGCGGATGCGGGCCCGAGCGATCCGGCCGAGCTCGCGTCTCGGTTCGATCGCAAGTGCGTCGCCGGCGATCTCGAAGCCTGTCGCAACCTCGGCGTGATGTACGCCGAAGGCATCGGCGTGTCGCACGACCAACGGCGCGCTGCGGCGTTGTTCGGTCAGGCATGCAACGGCGGCAACATGTCGGCGTGCAACAACCTCGCGTTCGCGCTCGCCGAGGGCATGGGCATCGAGCGCAACATCCAACGAGCGATCGAGGTCTATCAAAAGGCGTGCGACGGCGGCTACAAGCTCGCGTGTCGCAACCTCGGCTTGCTGCTGCGCGATGGCCGCGGCACGCCGGCAGATCTCAATCGCGCGGACACGCTGCTCGACAAGGCGTGCAAAGGTGCGGTGCCGCTCGCGTGTACGAACGCCGGCGATCTCGACGCGATGCTCGCGACCAAGGGAGCGCCCGCGCGATGGAAACAGGCGGTCGGTCACTACAAGCAAGGCTGCGATGCCGGCGACCCGACCGCGTGTCGTCAGATTGGACTGCTGTACCTCGAGGGCATCGGCCTTCCGAAGAGCACGAGCGCAGCCGCGATGTGGCTCGAGCGCGCCTGTGTGCCCGCTGATCCGATCGGCTGTCGAGTGCTCGGCGGC
>CAZDGY010000733.1:0-3845 GCA_964504685.1 uncultured Kofleriaceae bacterium
GTCGATCGGAGCGGCTTGGCGCCGAAGCGTCAGGTACGGTATCACGCCGCACAGGCACGGAACGATCTGGCTGATCAAGTAGGCGTTCAGCACGGTCGCGCCGCCGGTCAGCCCGACGAGCGCGAACAACTGGTCGAACGCGACGTGGCCGACGCCGAACCCGGCGTACGAGATCGGCAACACGAGCGTCAGCATGCCGAGCGGGTACACGCTCGCGAGCGTCGATACCGCGATGTCTTGGCCGGTGATCGCGGTCGCGAGCACCGCGAACAGGATGATCCCCGCGAGGTGAATGCAGACCGCGAGACCCAAGGCGCCGACCAGCGTCTTCGGGTTTGCCGCGATCAGCCTGACCGCTGCGACGATCTGAGCGAAGACCTTGCCGATGCGAGACGCGCCGCCGGTCCAGCCGTCGAGCCGCGACCCGAGGCGACGCACCACCACGAGCAGCAGGATCGGCCCACCGAAGGTCGCCGCCGTGAGCACGAGCACAGCGATGGCGAGGTCGCGCAGCTGTGGGCTGTCCCACACCGCGTGGCCGCGGGCGAGAGTCAGCACGCATGCCACCCCGATCAGGCCGACGAGCGCGAGCAGGCGATCGAGCAGCGCGATGACGTAGATCGTCGCCCGCTTCTCGCGCGGGGCCTCACGCGCGACGTAGACCGAGCGGATGACGTCGCCGCCGATGTTCCCGGGCAGGGCGACGTTGAAGAACATGCCGGTCAGCATCAGCTGGAGCGCCCGGCCGACGCTGAGATGGACCTCGGCCAGGCGGAGCAGGAGGCGCCAGCGCAGCGCGCCAAGGACCACGGTGAACGCGTAGACCGCCAGGCTCGCGACGAGCAGCGCCGGGCGGTGATAGAAAATCTTCAGCGCGCCGAAATCGAGTGTGCCCGACCGCACGAGCCACGCGATCAGGGCCGCCGCGACGGCGATCTTCGCGGCGAGCACGAGCCGCGCTCTCGTCATCCGCGAACCGTATATCAGATCTAGGCCGCGTCCGGATTCTGCTATGGTCGCGGCCGATGAAGGGAATCGTCCTCGCAGGAGGGGCTGGCACGCGGCTCTATCCGATGACTCGCGGGGTGAGCAAGCAGCTGCTCGCGGTCTACGACAAGCCGATGATCTACTACCCGCTGAGCACGCTGATGCTCGCGGGGATTCAAGACATCCTGTTGATCTGCACGCCGCGCGACCGGCCCGCTTTCGAGGCGACGCTCGGCGACGGCAGCGACTTCGGCATCCGGCTCACCTATAAGGAGCAGACCGCGCCGCGAGGCTTGGCCGACGCATTCATCGTCGGCGCCGAGTTCATCGGCCGCGATCCGGTGTGCCTGATCCTCGGCGACAACTTGTTCTACGGCGAGACCGTGACCGCCGAGCTGCGCAAGGCGGCAAAGCTCGAGTCGGGCGCGCGGATCTTCGGCTACTACGTCAAGGACCCGACGCAGTACGGCGTGGTCGAGTACGACGCGGCCGGCAAGGTGATCTCGCTCGAGGAAAAGCCGGCGAAGCCGAAGTCGCACTACGCGGTGCCGGGCCTCTACTTTTACGACAACCGCGTGATCGCGATCGCGAAGGCGTTGAAGCCGTCGGCGCGCGGCGAGCTCGAGATCACCGACGTCAATCGCGCTTATCTCGCGGACGGCACGCTGACGCTATCGCTGTTCGGCCGCGGCACCGCGTGGCTCGACACCGGCTCGCCCGATGCGATGCTCCAGGCGAGCAACTTCATCCAGACGGTCGAAGCGCGCCAAGGACTGAAGATCGGCTGTCTCGAGGAGATCGCGTTTCGCAAAGGCTTTATCGACCTCGCGAAGCTGCGCGCGGCCGGCACCGCGCTCGAGAAGACCGAGTACGGTCAATACTTGCTGACGCTGTCGCGCGAGCTGGGGTGAGGCGATGATTCCGTTCACCCGTCCGGCGTTGCTCGAGAGCGGCTTCGCGAACGTCCGCGAAGCGTTCGCGAACCGGCGGCTCGGAGGCGATGGTCCGTTTGGCCGGCGCGCCGAGCAGCTGATCGAGCGCGAGCTCGGAGCGCCGCGCGCGCTGCTGACGACGTCGTGCACGCATGCGCTCGAGATGTCGGCGCTGCTGCTCGACCTCCAGCCCGGCGACGAGGTGATCGTGCCGGCGTTCACGTTCGTGTCGACGGTGAATGCGTTCGTGCTGCGCGGCGCTCGCCCGATCTTCGCCGACATCCGGCCCGATACGCTAAACCTCGACGAGAACCAGCTGCCGATCTCGCCGCGCACCAAGGCGATCGTGCCGGTGCACTACGCGGGCGTCGGCTGCGAAATGCACGCGATCTGCGCGCGCGCCGGCAACGCGGTCGTGATCGAGGACAACGCGCACGGCTTGTTCGCGCGCTATCGCGGCAAGCCGCTCGGCTCGTTCGGCGCGCTCGCGACGCAGAGCTTTCACGACACGAAGAACTTCACGTGCGGCGAGGGCGGGGCGCTCGTGCTCAACGACACGCGATTCGTCGAGCGCGCCGAGATCCTGCGCGAGAAGGGCACGAACCGCAGTCGGTTCTTTCGCGGCCAGATCGACAAGTACACGTGGGTCGACATCGGCTCGAGCTACGTGCTGTCCGATATCCTCGGCGCGTTGCTGCTCGGCCAGCTCGAGGCTCGCGCCGAGATCCAGGGTAACCGCGGGCGGATCTGGCATCGCTATGCGGCCGAGCTCGCCGACTGGGCCGCAGCGCGCGAGGTCCGCCTGCCGATCGTGCCCGAGCACTGCGCTCAGGCGTTTCACATGTTTTATCTGCTCGTGCCGGCCGCGCGTCGCGCCGCGTTCATCGATCACATGAAGGCAAACGGCGTGCAGACGGTGTTTCATTATCAGCCGCTGCACCTATCGCCGATGGGGCTCGAGCACGGCGGCCGCGCCGGCCAGTGCCCGGTGACCGAGCGGATCGCCGACGAGCTCGTGCGCCTGCCGCTGTACGCCGATCTCACCGACGACGAGCAGAGCGCGGTGATCGCGGCCGCGCGCTCGTTCGCGTAACAACGCGGCGCTATGCCGTTCGCGATCGCAAGTCGCATTCAAACGCGTAACAGTGCGCGAACGGAGCACGAGCGGTTTCTCGACCGATTCGCGCTCTCGACGCCAAGCGGGTTATCGCGATGACTGGCGGTTCGGGCGGCAAAGGCACCGTCAAGATCGGCAGCTGAAGCCGCGACGGCGCGACGGCGCGCGACCGTCTGTGCCATACAACGGGAGTGGGTAGCTCGAACCGGCTCCGCAGCTTCGGCATCGCCGCGCTGCTCGCCATCGCGCTGCTCGCGATCTGCCGGCAGATCACGCTGCACGGCTGGTACGCGGCGCATCCGTACTACCGCGCGCAAGTCGATGCGCTGATGTCGGGTCGCTTCGCGCTATCGAAGACGCCCGATGGCGTATTCCACGACCTCGCGTGGACGCCGAGCGGCGTGCAGCAAGTGTGGGGCCTCGGCGTCGCACTGTGGCAGCTGCCGTTCGAGGCGCTCGGCCGGCTCGTCGGGATCACGCCGTTTCCGGATCGCATCGCGCTCGCGGCGTGGCTCGCGGTGATGTTCTACGCCGTGATCCGCGCGTTCGAACCGCGCGATGCCGAGTTGCGGTGGATGCAGATCGGCGCGGTGTTGCTCGTCGCGTTGCTACCCGGTGTCGTGACGATGTTGCGCTGTCGACTCGGTGTCTATGAAGAGGCCGACGCCTACGCGTACGGCGCGGCGGTGATGTTGCTCGCGGGCGTGCTCGCGTTCGCGCGGGCGCCGACCGGGCGGCGATTCGCGTTGCTCGCGACGTTCGCCGGGCTGACCGGGTTGATCCGGCCGACCGTGTGGTTCTACGGGCTC
>CAZDGY010000734.1:0-3844 GCA_964504685.1 uncultured Kofleriaceae bacterium
CCACGTCGGCGCGCTCGAGATCCAGCGCAACGTCACCGACGAGGCGGTCGTCCAGGTGAAGTATCAGGAAATGCTCGAGACCGAAGCGCGAGAGCGCGAACGCATCGCGAACCAAGTGCGCGCCCGGACCAAGGAGCTGCTCGAAACAAACCAGCTGCTGCTAAAGACTCAGAAGGAGCTGCTCGCGTACAAGAAGGGCCTGGCGGTCTAGCCGCGGATGCGCGCTCTAGTGGTCCGACCGTTCGCGCTGCTCGCGCTAGTCGCGTGTGCGTCGACACCGAACCTTCCGCTTCGTCCAGATCCGCAACCGCCAGCGGGTTCGACGACCGATGTCTTCACCGCGCGCGACGGCACCCAGTTGTTGACGCGGCACTGGGCTCCGACGGACGCCCCGAAGGCCGTCGTCGTGATCATGCACGGGCTCAAGGACTACTCCGGGCGCTATGCCGAGCTGGCCGGTGAGCTCGTCGCGGATGGCTACGGCGTCTACGCGTTCGATCTGCGAGGGCATGGGCGCTCGGCCGGGCCGCGGGTCGCGCCCGACCACTGGTTCGATTACGTCGACGATCTCGATCGGTTCCTGACGCTGGTCGAGCAGCGCGAGCCGGGGAAGCCGATCTTCCTATTCGGCCACTCGATGGGCGGGCTGATCGCGGGGCTCGCGGCCGAGCGCCATCGCCCGCAGCTCGCAGGCTTGATCCTGTCCGGGCCGGCACTCGCTATCGACGCGCCGCCGCTGCTAGTTGCGGGGACCCGGCTGTTCGGCGGGCTGGCCCCCGGCTCACCCGGGTTGAAGTTGCCGAATGGCGATTTCTCGTCGGATCCCAAAGCCGGCGCGGCGATGGATGCAGATCCGCTCGTCTCGCAAGGTGCGGCCCCGACGAGCACCGCGGTCGGGCTGATCGACGGCATGCGCGCGTTTTGGGCCGGCGTCGATGGCTTGACGATGCCGGTGCTCGCGCTGCACGGCACCGCGGACAAGCTCACCGCGCCGACCGGTAGCCGGCTGCTCGTCGAGCGCGCGCCCACGCACGACAAGACGCTGCACATCTATCCCGGGTTCTTTCACGATCTCGTGCACGAGCCGCGGGGCGCTGAGGTGCGCCGCGATCTGCTCGCGTGGCTCGATGCACATAACGGCGGCGCGGCGATCGCGGCACCCGCGGTGTTCACCGGTCACCTCGACGGAGATCCGCGTGGCTGGACCCAGGCGGTCTCGATCGCGGTCGGCCTCGAGGGTCAGAATTCGAACGCCACGGCGTTCGCCGGAAGGTTTGCAGTCGACCTCGCGCGCCCCGAGCCGATCGGGTGGTCGGGGTCGCTCACCCTTCGCCAGTTCGATCGCTACCGCTCGGTCGCACTGCGCCCGCTCGGCGCGGCACTCCGCCTGGACTCGACCGCGGTCGGGGTATCGGCCGGCGTTTCGATACTAGACCGCGAGAACGGCGGGGGACCGACTCCGCAAGACGGCTTCGCTGCTGCGGTCGCGTTCGCCGCCGGAGCCTGGCTCGAGCAGCCGCTCGGGCCGGTCCACGCGTCGTTGTTTCTCGACCTCGACAAGGCTCGCAGTCACGCAGCCTTTCTCGAAGGCGGCCTCGCGCTCCGGCTGATCGGCGACGCCAGCTACTGGCCGCACGCGCGCGCGGGCCTCGGTCCCTTCATCGCCATCGGAGCTTCGAGTGCCGACGGCGTCACCACGCCATTCGCGCTGCTCGGCGTCCAGCTCTACGGCGCCGACTAGGCGGACGGTCAGAGGTTCCAGATCAATCGGACGTAGTCACGGATCGATCGATCGGACGAGAAGCGGCCGGCGCGCGCGACGTTGAGGATCGACGAACGCGTCCAGGCGGCCGGCACTCGCCACGCGGCATCGACTCGGCGCTGGCAGTCGACGTACGCGCGAAAGTCGGCGCACACGAGGAACGGATCGCGCTCGCGCAGATCCCAGACCAGCGGCGCGAACATGTCGCGATCGCCGCCGGAGAACGTGCCTGCGGCGATCAGATCGAGGGCACGCGATAGCTCGGCCTCGTGGACATCGCGCGGATGGTAGCCGGCGCGTTTGCGCGCGAGGACTTCCTCGGCGGTCATGCCAAACAGGAAGAAGTGCTCGCCCCCCACGGCGTCACGGATTTCGACGTTCGCACCGTCGAGCGTGCCGATCGTGAGCGCACCGTTGAGCGTGAACTTCATGTTGCCGGTGCCCGACGCCTCCATGCCGGCGGTCGAGATCTGCTCGGATAGATCAGCGGCCGGATAGATTCGCTGCGCGACTTTGACCGAGAAGTCCGGCACGAACACGACGCGCAACAGCTCGCGCGCCCGCGGGTCCGCGTCGATCGCATCGGCGATCCCGTGGGCGAGGCGGATGATCAGCTTCGCAGCGCGATACGCAGGCGCGGCCTTGCCGGCGAGCACGATCGTGCGCGGAGTCGCGAGTTGCTCGCCGCGGCGAATGCGATCGAACAGCGTGATGACGTGCAACAGATTCAGGTGTTGGCGCTTGTACTCGTGGATGCGCTTGCACTGCGCGTCGAGCATCGCCGCCGGATCGAACCGACCACCGAGGTGCGTCGCCAACGCCGTCTTGTTCGCGAGCTTGACCTTCGCCCAGCGTTCGCAGAACGCGCGATCCTCGGCGAGCGGCTCGAGCTCGCGCAGCTGATCGAGGTTGCGGATCCAACCGTCGCCGATCGCTTCGGTGACAAGCTCGGACAACTTGGGGTTCGCGAGCGCGACGAAGCGCCGCGGCGTCACGCCATTCGTGACGTTCGTGAACCGCTCCGGCCAGAGCTCGGCGAAGTCGCGCAGCACGGTCTCGCGCAACAACCGCGAGTGCAGCTCTGCGACGCCATTGACGCGGTGGCTCGCGACGGTCGCGAGGTAGGCCATCCGCACTTGGCGGTCGCCGTCCTCGCCGATCAGCGACATGCGTCGCAGCCGCGCTGCGTCGCCCGGAAACTTTGCGCGAACTTCGTCGAGGAACCGCCGATTGATCTCGAAGATGATCTGGAGGTGACGCGGCAACAGGTGTTCGAACAGCGGCAGCGGCCAAGTCTCGAGTGCTTCGGGCAACAGCGTGTGATTCGTGTACGCGACCGCGCGGTGGGTGATCGCCCACGCCTCGTCCCAGGTCAGGCCATGGACGTCGATCAACAGCCGCATCAGCTCGGGCACCGCGAGCGCTGGGTGCGTGTCGTTGAGCTGGATCGCCAACAACTCGGGGAGCTCGCGTACGGAAGCACCACCGATCTGCAGCAAGCGGATCGCATCCTGTAGCGAGCACGAGACAAAGAAGTACTCCTGCTCGAGGCGGAGCTGCTTACCGGCCGGGCTCGAGTCGTTCGGGTACAGCACCTTCGTGAGGTTTTCGCTACGGATCTTCGCGTCGACCGCGCGCCAGTACTCGCCGACTTGGAAAGCGTCGAGATCGAAGTCCTCCGCCGCAGAGGCGCTCCACAGGCGCAGGAAGTTCGTGCGAGTCGTGCCGTAGCCCGCGACCGGCGTGTCGTACGGCACGCCGTTGACGATGCGATCGGGGATCCATTTCGGGGCACCCTCGTGCCATTCGACGCGGCCGGCGAAGCCGACCTCGTGCTCGATCTCGTAGCGGCGGATCTCCCACGGGTTGCCTTTGCGCAGCCAGCGATCGGTGCGCTCGACTTGCCAGCCATCGCGGATCTGTTGATCGAAGATGCCGAACTCGTAGCGCAGGCCATAGCTGACCGCGGAGATATCGAGCGTCGCGAGCGAGTCCATGTAGCAGGCCGCGAGTCGGCCGAGACCGCCGTTGCCGAGGCCTGGCTCCTCTTCGTGCTCGACGAGCTCGTCGTACGACAGACCG
>CAZDGY010000735.1:0-3837 GCA_964504685.1 uncultured Kofleriaceae bacterium
AACCCGCGCCGGCCCCTGCCGTGGCCAAGCAGCACCACCCCGCGCCTGCGGTCGCCCACCCTGCCCCGAAGGCGGCGCCTGCGAAGGCGACCACCGGTATCGCCGACCCGTTCGCGGACTCGCCCAAGCCGGCAAAGACTGACAAGAAGGCGCCCGACAAGAAGGCGGCCGGACTCGTCGATCCGTTCTGAGCGCGGGGCCGACGGATCTCTGACGTTGATATCGCAGTCCCGCTGAGTTAAAGACCTCCGCTGCGCTCGTAACGGAGGCCCTCGGTGACTCGGATCATTGTCTGCATAGCGATTGCGCTCGTTAGCGTCCGCCCGGCGCTCGCCGACGACGCACCGCCGACCGCGGCTCAACTCGAAGCCGCGAAGAAAGCGTTCGCGGAGGGCAAGGCCCTGCACGACGCCGGCAACCTTCACGACGCGATCGAAAAGTTCAAGGAGTCGTACCGACTCACGAAGAATCCGCTGCTGCTCTACAACATCGGGTTCACGATGGACGAGGCGAGCCAGAAGGATCCCTCGCTCAAAGACCTCGCGCTGTTCTACTACCGCAAGTTCCTCTCGGACGCGCCGCAGAACGCGGCCCAGCGCGCGACCGTCGCGGATCGCGTCAAGGCGCTCGAGAAGGACAAGCTCGAAGCCGATCTGAACGCCCCACCGACGACGCCGACCACCCCGCCAACGACGCCGACCACCCCGACGACGCCGTCGACGACGCCGACCGAGCCGCCGGCGCGCCACATCCAGATCAAACCGGCCGGCACCTACGACATCGCCGACTTCGAGCATCAGGTCGTCGACACCGCGCCGCCGGGCAAGCCGCTCGACGTCACTGCGTTCGTCCCCGAGGACTCGGGCTGGGTCGTGACGTTGAACTACCGCGGCGCCGGTGACGCGAGCTTCACGTCGAAGGTGATGAAGTGGCACTACAAGGAGCTCGTCGCGCGCATCCCGGCGCGCAAGATGTCCGGCAGCACGATCCAGTACTACATCGAGGTCAAAGACCAGGCCGGCACCAAGGTGACGTCGTCGGGCAAGTCAGCGAGCGCGAACCTCGTCACGATCGATGCGTCAGCGCAACCGCGGTTCTTCCCAGACATCACGGACGAGCCCGAGACGACGACGACGACCGGCACGACCGAAAACCCGATCGGGCCGAATCAGAACCCGGGCGGCCCGTCCGACGTCCCGACCGGCGACGGCTTGTTCGACGTCGGTTCGAAGAAGTTCAAGTACGCGAAGTGGGGCACGACCGGCGGCGCCGCGGTGCTGTTCGCCGGCTCGCTGATCTTCTACATCCAGGCCGGTAACCAAGCGCAGGCGCTGGTCGACGACGCGAAGAGCACCCATCCCGGATGCGCGACGCTGCCGTGCACGTTCGACAAGTACGATCGCGATCTGCAGAGCGCCGGCAAGCTCGACCAGACGCTGTCGCAACTCACGTTCGGCGTCGGCTTGGTCGCGACCGCGGCCGCGGGCTACCTGTGGTATCGCCAGCTCAGCCACAAGCCGCACGGCGAGGCTGGCACGACGAGCAAGCCGGCCGAGCCGGAGATGAGTTGGATCGTGGTGCCGTCGATCAGCGACGGCTATGCGGGCGCCGCTGCGGCGACGAGGTTCTGATCATGCGCGGGCTAGTCATCGTCTCTCTGTTCGCGGCGGTCGCCGCTTGTACGTCGTACTCGCCGAACCTGCCGCCCGATCCGTTCGTGTGCGGCGACTCGGATCCGAAGTGCCCCGATGGCTTTGCCTGCGTGCAGTCGGGCAGCCAGATGCTGTGCATGTCGACCGGCGGCGGTGGCCACGGCGACGGCGGCGGTACGTTCATGTGCGCCGACGACAGCCAGCTCGAAGGCACGACGCGCAACGACACGACCGCGACCGCGTTCGTCACCGGCCTCGCCCCGACCGGCGGTCGGATGAACATCACGTTCGACGGCGCGGCAATCTGCCCGGCGACCGATGTCGATGACTACGCGATCACGCTCGATACGACGCAGAACATCGAAGTCATCATCGAATACGACTCCGACGGCGCCGCGCTCCAGGGCTCGATCCTGACGAGCGGTGGCACCGTGATCGTCAACGCGACGGCGCAAGGCACCGACACGATCCGCGCGTACCTGCCGAACGGCGCCGCGCAGACGTACTACGCGTCCGTGTTCGGACCGGGCACCGGCGAGAACAACTACAAGATCACGATCAACGTCACGAACCCCGGTTCGTGAGCCTCACGCCGCGAGCGTGAGCTTGACCGCCCAACGCCGAGTCTCGGCGGTGAGCTCGTCGTCGTCGCCAGCAGCCGCTTCGAGCTTGGTCAGCGCGGCGCTCGCACCCGTGCGATCGTCAGCCTGCCAGCACGCGCGCAGCTCCAAGCGTAGCAGCGCGATCTTCTTAGCCTCGGCGTAGCTCATAGCTCCTCCAAGGAATCGTCCAGTTTCACCTTTCGCTGACGGCGGCATGGCGTGGCAACTTTTCTGACGTCCGAAGGGGGGTAAAATTCTCCCTGACCCCGGCCGGTCCCGGAGTTTGACGGATCCACGGTGCGCAGGGTACCCTGGTGAAAACCTGAGTATTTTTCAGGGGGAAACTGGATGAGCCGCATCGGAGAGCTGCTGGTCCGCGAGAAAATGCTCTCGCTTCAGCAGCTGCAACAGGCCCAAGACGAAGCCAAGCGCACCGGCAAACGGTTAGGCGCCACGTTGTCGCGTCTGGGCTATGTCAACGACCAGGCGCTGACCCAGTTCGTCGCGAAGCAATACAGCCTCCCTTCGATCAACCTGTCGGAGATCGAGATCGACGCCGGCGTGTTGAAGCTCGTGCCGCGCGAGATCTGCGAGAAGCATCAGGTCATCCCGGTCCGCCGTAACGGCCCGACGCTGATCGTCGCGATGGCCGACCCGTCGAACATCTACGCGATCGACGAGCTCAAGTTCCTCACGCAATACAACATCGAGCCGGTGGTCGCGTCCGAGGCGAGCCTCGAGACCGCGCTGTCGCGCTACTACGACAAAGGCCCCGACCTCGATCAGATGGTCGGCGAGCTCGACGTCGACAACGTCGACTACGCCTCGGTCTCGGACGACGCGGTCAACATCGTCGATCTCGAGAACCAGGCCGGCGAAGCGCCGGTCGTGAAGCTGTGCAACGCGATCTTGCTGTCGGCGATCAAGAAGAAGGCGTCGGACATCCACGTCGAGCCGTACGAGAAGAGCTTTCGCGTCCGATTCCGGCTCGACGGCATTCTCCAAGAGGAGATGCGGCCGCCGCTGAAGCTGCGCAACGCGATCACGTCGCGCCTCAAGATCATGGCGTCGCTCGACATCGCCGAACGCCGACTGCCGCAAGACGGTCGGATCAAGCTCAAGATCGGCGGCAATCGCGAGATGGACTTCCGCGTGTCGGTGCTACCGACGCTGTACGGCGAGAAGATCGTCATGCGTTTACTCGACAAGAGCAACCTGCAGCTCGACATGACGAAGCTCGGCTTCGATCAGAAGCCTCTCGACGATTTCAAATACGCGATCAAGAAGCCGTACGGCATGGTGCTCGTCACCGGGCCGACCGGGTCGGGCAAGACGACGACGCTGTACTCCGCGCTGTCCGAGCTCAACACGATCGATCGCAATATCTCGACCGCCGAGGATCCGGTCGAGTTCAACCTGCACGGCATCAACCAAGTGCAGATGCACGAGGACATCGGCCTCAACTTCGCGACCGCGTTGCGCGCGTTCCTGCGCCAAGATCCGAACGTCATCATGGTCGGCGAGATTCGCGATTTCGAGACCGCCGAGATCGGCGTCAAAGCCGCGCTCACCGGCCACCTCGT
>CAZDGY010000736.1:0-3835 GCA_964504685.1 uncultured Kofleriaceae bacterium
CGCAACCTCCCGAAGCGTTAGCGCCGACGATCTCGTCGCAGCGCCCGGTGCGTACTCCGCCGGTGGCACGCGATGCCCCGACCGTCGGGACCACGCTCGGTGCGGCGGCAACGGCGATATCGGCCCCCGCGCCCGGTCGCAGTCGTCGCGGGTGGGTCGCCGCCGCGGTCGCAGTTGCGGCGGTCGCCGGCGTTGCCGCGTTCGTAGTCCGGGCGCGCGGTGGCTCGACGGTCGCAGCCGATGCTCGCGCTCGCGACGCGGCGCAGCTCGATGCGACGCCGGCCAGCGATGTCCCGCCGGGCGACGCCATCGCGCTAGACGCGACACCGCCGCCGCCGATCGATGCGGCGGTGCGACCCGATGCGGTGCCTCATCACGCGCGCGACGTCCCGCAACACACGATTCCACGCGACGACGTCGTCGACCCGGAGGATTTCCCCGACGAGGTCGACATCCACGTCGTCGACAAGATCAACGACGAGCTCGCCGCGTACGTGGTCGCGCACTGTGGACCGTGGCCGAAAGGCGTCGCGGTCAACGCAGTCTTCCGCATCGACTTCGGGGTAGCGAGCGAGTTGCAGGTCGTCGCGCCCGACTCGCACAGTCAACGATGCATCACGAAGGTGTTCGCGAACGGCAAGTATCCGCGCGCGAAGACCGGGGTCAGCGCCTCGGTCGGGCTCAACCAATAGGGTTAGCCGCGCCGTTCGGCCCGAGCGCATGCGCTAGCAGTTACGATGCGGCATGGTCCGCGGCTACCGGCGCGCCGGCTTTCTGCGCTATGCGGCGGTCCAGTTCGTCGTGCTGATCGCGGCGGCGATGATCGCGTACCCGGGCGGGACCTGGCTCGACCCGAGCACGCGGCGTTATCTGCTGACCCGTAACTTCCTCAGCGACCTCGGCGCGACGCACGTGTTCGGCGGCGAGCCGAACCACGTGTCGCAAGCGCTGTTCTCGATCGCGATGGTCACGCTCGGCTGCGCGCTCGTCGCGTTCGCGTGGACGTGGCGTGCGTTCGCGTACCGCCTCGGCAAGGCGCGAGCCGCCGGCATAGCTAGCTCGCTGTTCGGTACCGCGAGCGGCGTCGCGTTCGCAGCGATCCCGGCTGCGCCGATCGATCTCACCGTGCCGATCCACAACAGCATCGTGATCGCGGCGTTCGGTGCGTTGCTCGGCTACGCGATCAGCTTGACGATCGTGATGGGCCACAATCGCGTCGGGCGGTTCGTCACAAACCTCGTCTACCTCGTTCTCGTGTTCAGCTACTTCGTGCTGGTGTTGTACGGGTTCCAGATGCACAGCGAGCGCGGCTTCGAACTGCTCGTGATCTCGCAGAAGCTGATCGCTTGCGTCTCGATGATCCACATCGTCTACCTGACGACGATCGTGCGCCGCATCTGATCGCCCGCCGGTTGGCAGGATCTGTGTCCTGTTTGTCGTTGCGGACAGCGGAGGCCAGCCACAAGCTTTGGCCATGAGCGCGCGCCGCGGTCCGAAGACCCACCTGGTGGCGGTCGTCGCGTTCCACGACTCGCAACTGCTCGACATCGCGGGGCCGCTCGAGACGTTCGAGCAAGCGAACCGCTGGCTGAAACGGCACCGCAATCGCCCTGCGTTCTACCGGATGGAGCTGTTGTCGGACTCGCGCGGTCCGATCGCGACGGGCGTGCTCAAAATCGGCCCGACCGGGCGGGTCACGCGGGTGCGGACCGACATCGACACGTTGCTCGTCGCCGGAGGCCGCGGCGTCGAACGCGCGACCAAGAACCAGCGCCTCGTCAGCTGGCTCGCCGGGACTGGCCGGCACGCGCGGCGGGTCGGCTCGGTGTGCTCGGGAGCTTTTCTGCTCGCCGAAGCGGGCTTGCTCGACGGCTGCCGCGCCGCGACCCACTGGGCAATGGCCGACCGGCTACAACAACATTATCCGGCGGTGCGGGTCGATCGCGACGCGTTGTACGTCCGCGATGGCTCGCGCGTCACGTCGGCTGGGATCACCGCCGGCATCGATCTGGCGCTATCGCTCGTCGAAGAGGACCTCGGCCGCGAGGTCGCGCTCGGCGTCGCGCGCCAGCTCGTCGTGTTTCGCTATCGCTCCGGCCATCAGTCGCAGTTCAGCAGCCACCTGGCGGCGCAGTTCACCGAGCAGGAGCCGCTGCGCGTCGCGCAGCTGTGGGCGATCGATAATCCCGCGGCCGATCTGTCGGTTCCGCTGCTCGCAAAACGCGCCGGGATGAGCCCGCGCAACTTCGCACGCGTGTTCACGGCGCGGACCGGCACGACGCCGGCGCGCTATGTCGAAGACGTTCGGCTCGACGCGGCGCGCGAGATGCTGACGACCGGGCGCGATGGCGTCGACGAGGTCGCGGTGCGCAGCGGGTTCGGCACGCGCGAGACGATGCGCCGGCGGTTCGTCGCGCGTCTGGGAGTCAGCCCGAGCATCTATCGCGAGCGCTTCACCGCGCGGAAACCGGTGTGACGTGTCAGGAGGTCCCGTGAAGACGATCGGCATCATGTTGTACAACGGCTTCGATGCGCTCGACGCGATCGGCCCGTGGGAGGCGTTTCGCAAGGCGGCACGCGCGGGCGCGGCGATCGACGCGACGTTCGTGACCTATGAATCCGCCGACTCGATCACGTCGAGCGACGGGTTGACGGTGACGAGCCATTCGTTGCTCGAGGCCACGCCAGTCGATTGGCTGCTGGTCCCGGGAGGCGATTGGGCGCGGCGTGGCGAACGAGGCGCGTGGGCCGAGATCGAGAAAGCGAGGCTTCCCGCACTGCTCCGTGCGTTGCGCGCACAGGGTCAAGCGATGGCCTCGGTGTGCACCGGCGCGATGATCTTGTCGGCCGCCGGAGTCACCGCAGGCCGGGCGGTGACGACTCATGCGGTCGCGCGCGACGCGCTGCGTTCCGCAGGCGGCAACGTGATCGAAGCTCGAGTCGTCGATGATGGCGACCTGGTGTCGTCGGCTGGCGTGACCGCTGGCATCGATCTCGCGCTGTGGATGATCGAACGGCTGACGTCCGCCGACATCGCAGCGCAGGTGACACGCACGCTCGAATGGGATCACCGCGGCCACGTCTACCGCGGACCGCAGTTCACAGCGCCGCGCTGACTACCGCGCGGTCACGACGACCTTGGAGGTTTCCACCATGGCGACCACGCTATCGATCTATCCGCGCCGTCCCTCGGCCGCGCTGCGGCCACTGCGATCGTCGCTGCAACGCGTGGTCGGTCGGCGTTGATCGCTCGCCTCCGCGCACAGCTTCGCTCCGAGTTGAACCACGCGACGATCGACGGCTCGGCATCCGCGCTCGGGATGTCGACGCGCACGCTGCAGCGCGAGCTGCAACGCCTCGACACGTCGTTCAGCGACGAGCTGCTCGTTCACACCGACCTCAAGATCGACGCGATCGCGCTTCAAGTCGGGCTCGGCACCGCATCTCGGCTGAGCTCGGTGCCTGACGTTCCTACCGTTTGCGCGCGACCAGCACCGGACACGGTGAGTGACGGACGAGCTTTTCGGCGACGGATCCGAGCAGCAGGCGGCGAAAGCCGGTCCGGCCATGACTCCCCACGATCGCGAGATCGAACGGCGGGGACTCGCGCAGCACATCGAGCACCTGCGCAGCGGGGTCTCCGATGCGCGATCGAGTCGCGACCGGAACGGCGATGGTTGCTTGGACCTGCGTGGCCCACTGCGCGAGCACCGCGGTGACATGTTGCTTGAGCGCGTCGTCCAACCCGAGCAGCGTCGGCTCACCGGACAGCGTGATCGGTGGCTCGATCACGTGAAGCAGCGTGATCTTGGCATCGTCTCCGCGGTCGACGAGC
>CAZDGY010000737.1:0-3829 GCA_964504685.1 uncultured Kofleriaceae bacterium
GCGCCGAGCGCGAGCAGGGCATCACGATCGACGTCGCCTATCGCTACTTCGCCACACCGCGCCGCAAGTTCATCATCGCCGACACGCCGGGGCACGTGCAGTACACGCGCAACATGGTGACCGGCGCTTCGACCGCGAGCCTGTCGATCATCTTGGTCGACGCGCGCCACGGCTTGGTCGAGCAGTCACGCCGCCACGCGTTCATCGCGTCGCTGCTGCGCATCCCGCACCTGGTGTTCGCGGTCAACAAGATGGACCTCGTCGGCTGGAGCGAGGACAAGTTCCTCGAAATCGAGCAGCAGTTCCGCGACTTCGCGGCGCGGCTCGACGTGCAAGACATCGCGTTCATCCCGATCAGCGCGCTCACCGGCGCGAACGTCGTCGACCGCAGCGCCGAGATGCCCTGGTATCACGGGCCGACCCTGCTCTATCACCTCGAGACCGTACACATCACGAGCGATCGCAACCTGATCGACGTGCGGTTCCCGGTCCAGTGGGTGATCCGGCCGCAGTCGGACGAGTTTCCCGACTATCGCGGCTACGCCGGTCAGGTCGCGGGCGGCGTGTTGCGCACCGGCGACGAGGTGGTCGCGTTGCCGAGCGGCCTGGCCACGACGATCACGAAGCTCGAGCACAGCGGCATCCCGGTCGACACCGCATACCCGCCGATGAGCGTGACCGTGCACCTCGCCGACGATCTCGACATCGGCCGCGGCGATCTGTTGTGCCGACCGAACAACCGACCGACCGTCGCGCAGGATCTCGACGCGATGATCTGTTGGATGACCGATCGGCCACTCGAGCCGAAAGGCCGCTACGCGTTAAAGCACACGACGCGGTGGTCGCGCGCGATCGTCACCGACGTCCTGTACCGACTCGACGTCAACACCGGGCATCGCGACGAGAATGCCCACAAGCTCGGGCTCAACGACCTCGGGCGAATCCGGCTGCGCACGACCTCGCCGATCATCTACGACGCTTACAAGCGCAACCGTACGACCGGCTCGTTCATCCTGGTCGACGAGGCGACGAACGCGACAGTCGGCGCCGGCATGCTGCTCGCCGATTAGGGATTCTCCACGCTCTGGCGTGGGATTCGACCACGGTCCGCGGACATCGCGCTGGCATCGCCGATGCTATTGGTGAGGTGATGCGCGCAGCGTGGCTCGCGATCGTGGCGGCGTGCGGCGGTGGCGCGGCGCTAGACGCCGATGCGCCGATGGCTGACGCTGCGCGAGACGCCGCGATCGATGCCCCACCGCCGCCCGATCCGTGGACCGCAGCGCTCGGCGATCTGATTCCCGGTGTCACGCTTTCGGACGGCTGGACCGATCTACGCGCGATGCTGCCGCCGATGGCGATCACCGGCGGCTGGACCGACTCGCTGTTCGCGCTGCCGGCCGGCGACGAGCTGCGGTTCGCGTACGAGCAGGAAGACTTCTTCGATTTCTTCATCGGCGCCGGGGCGATCGATACCGGCCCGATCCTCGCCGGCGTGACGAGCGACGACTTCAAGATGTTCGACGCGACGCTCACCGACGCCGGCTGGGTCGTCAGTCCCGATCTCGTCAACTCGCCCGATCCAGCGCTCGTCGAAGCATCGCCGGCCACGAACGCGAGCGACGACCTTTACATCTTCACCCGCTTCGATCCGACGACTGGACACTCGTTGTTGTACTCGTCCCAGCTCGTCGGCGGTGCCTGGTCCGCGGCGACCGAGCTGCCGATCAACGCGGAGTCCTGTAACAACGACAACGCGAAGCTGGTCGGCGAGCTCGCGACCGGCGTGACGATCTACTTCGAGTCCACCCGCGGCGACGACGCCGGCATCGGCACGACCTGCGGCAATCGAACGCTGTACTACTCGAGCTATGCGAACGGAGCGTTCACGCCGGTCGCACAGGTGCCGGGGATCGCCGAGCCAACCAGCGACGATTCGCAACCGTGGCTGTCCGCCGATCTCGACACGCTGTACTTCACGGGCGTGCGCGACGGCGCGTACGGGGTGTTCGTCGCGACGCGTGCGAGCCCGGGCGACTCGTTTTCGAACATTCATCCGGTGGTTCAGCCGACCACGGTGCCCAGCAATTACGCCGGCAACGACGTGTTCATCGGCGAGGCGTCGATCGTCGCTCGCCCGCAAGGCGAGCTGCTGTACCTGATGTGCGCGATCGCCTCGAACACGCACGACGGCAACACCTACGGCAACGCCGACGACATCACGCTCGTGCCGTGCGTCGCGCGGCGCTAGAGCTGATCGCTGTCGTCGAGATAAGGATCGAGTAGAGTGCGGCGATGCATGTCGTCGTGACTGGCGCCGCGGGGTTCATCGGCTCGCACACGTGCGAGCGGCTCGTGGCACTCGGTCATAACGTGGTCGGGATCGATAGCTTCGACTCGTACCTGTATGGCGCCGACGTGAAGCGGCGCAACGCGGAGGTGCTCGCGAAGCTGCCGCGGTTTCAACTCGTCGAGGCTGACATCTGCGACCGCGCTGCGATTGCGGCAGCGATCGACGAGCGCGTCGATGTCGTGTGTCATCTTGCGGCGCTTGCAGGCGTTCGGCCGTCACTCGTGGACCCGTTGCGCTACATCCGGACGAACATCGAAGGAACCGGCGCAATCATCGAACGCATGCGCGCGGTCGGGTTACGGCGGCTCGTGTTCGCGTCGTCCAGCTCGGTGTACGGCGCAAAGCCAGGCAGCGATGTCGCTGCGTTTCGCGAGGATGATCCGTGCTTGACCCCCGCATCGCCTTACGCAGCGACGAAGCGGATGAACGAGCTGCAGCTCTCTGCCTATCGCGATCTGTTCGGGCTCGGCGTATTCGCGCTGCGATTCTTTACGGTCTACGGTCCGCGACAGCGGCCGGACATGGCGATCGCGAAGTTCACCGCCGCGGTCGCAAAGGGTGCCAGCATCACGTTGTTCGGTGATGGCAGCTCGCGGCGCGACTACACGTTTATCGATGACATCGTCAGCGGCACAGTCGCCGCGGTCGAGCGGATCGAGCCCGGACGCTACGAGCTATACAACCTCGGCGGCACGCAGACCATCTCGCTGCTTGAGCTCGTCGAAACCATCGAGCGCGTCGTCGGGAAGCGAGCGACGATCGAGTGGCAGCCGAATCAGCCTGGTGACGTACCGATCACGTATGCGAACATCGACCGCGCGCGCGCCGCGCTTGGTTACGAGCCCACGACGCGCCCGGATGTCGGGATCAGCCGCTACTGGGAGTGGCTCGCCCGTCCGATGCCGTAGTAGGCGAATCCAGCGCCGCGTGCTTCGCTCGGCGACCAGACGTTGCGGCCGTCGAACAGTGTCCGCGTGCGCATGATGCCGCTCAATCGCGCGAGGTTTGGGTGGCGAAGCTCGTGCCATTCGGTCACGAGCACGAGCCCATCGGCTCCCTCGGCCGCAGCGTATGGGTCATTCGCGAGCTCGAGCACATCGCCGAGCTGCGTGCGAACGTTCGGCATCGCCGCCGGATCATACGCCGCGATGGACGCACCGCTGCGATGCAGCTGATCGATCAATGTCAGAGCTGGTGACTCGCGGATATCATCGGTTTCGGGCTTGAACGCGAGGCCCCAGATCGCGATCCGTTTTCCGCTCAGCGAACCACCGAAGTGCGCGACCACCCGGTCGCCGAGCAGTCGTTTCTGGCGCTCGTTGGCACGTTCGACCGCGTCGATGACACCGAGCTCGATCCCGACCTCGCGCCCCGTATGGATCAAGGCGCGCAGGTCCTTCGGGAAACACGATCCGCCGAACCCTGCGCCGGCGAACAGAAACTTTGCGCCGATCCGAGGGTCGGAACCGATCCCCT
>CAZDGY010000738.1:0-3829 GCA_964504685.1 uncultured Kofleriaceae bacterium
CTCGAGGTTGCCCTCGTACGACAGCTGTTGGAACACGGTGCGATCGAAGTCCTTGCCGGCTAATACATCGACCAATGAGCGCCCCATCATGTCAGCGATCGGCTTGCCACCGGCGAGATTTACGAGGGTCGGCATGATGTCGATGTGCCCGGCGGGAGTTACCGCCTTGCGCGCGGGCAGCCCTGGGACGCGGATGATCAGCGGCACCTTCGTCTGCGCGGCGTACAGATGATAGCCGTGCTCGAACACGCCGTGCTCGCCGAAGCCCTCGCCGTGATCGCCGGTGACGACGACGACGGTCTTGTCGTAGAGGCCCTTCGCCCGCAGCTCGTCGAGCACGCGCCCGATGTGCAGGTCGGTAAAGCGGATCTCGCCGTCGTAGAGATCGACTGGATCCTTGCCGAACGAAGGCACCTCGGGGTGCGGCATGTAGTCGAAGTGTGGGTCGTAGTAGTGGACCCATAGAAAGAACCGATCGCCGGCGTGGCGATCGACAAAGGCGATCGCTTTATCGCTCTGCTGCTTCGACGAGCTGCCGTGGGTGTGTGCGGGACCAGACCCGGGGACGGCGGTGTGGAGCTTCGCGTTCTCGTTGTCGTACTCCGCGAACCCTTGGTCCATGTGGCGATAGCGCTCGAAGTACTCGTAGTTCGTGATCGCGCCGGTCGCGAATCCGAGCGGCGCGAGTAGCTCGGCGATCGTCGTGGCTTTCATCGCGAGCCCCGGCCAGCCGCTGACCGAGGTGTCGTAGTAGACGTCGAGCGGCAACCGGCCGGTGAGGATCGCCGGCATCGAGTAGCGCGTCGACGGCGCGTGGGCCCAGCCGTTGACGAACAGCGTGCCATCGGCCGCGAGCTTGTCGAGGTTCGGCGACGTCTGCCGCGAGTAGCCATACGCGCTCAGGTGATCGGCTCGAGTCGTATCGATCGTGATCAGCACGATGTTGAAGTCCGCCGGCACCGTCGGCGGCACCGGAGCGAACGCCGGATCGGTCGCGACGTACTTGAGGCTCGCATCGCCGCCGACGCAGTTCTGGTCGATGCCGTCGTCGGGGATCTCCGGCGCGCCGGGAAATACGGTCGGATCGCTGTCGTCGCAATCGCCACCGCCGAGCAGCGGAGAGAAGCCATCGCCGTCGCGATCGACCGCGCGCCGGACCGCATGCGCGATCGGCCCGCCGAGCCCGGTGTACATCGTCGCGGCTTTGATCACCGCCGGCGAGCTGCCAGCGCCGAGCATCGCGGCGACCAGCACGATCGGCAACGCGAGCCACGCGGCGCGGCGCGGCCACGGTCTGAGCCGCGCGGCGCGTTCGAGCGTACGTCGCGCCAAGCCGGATGCCGGGATCGCGAGCACGCAGCCGAGCGCGAGCATGATCGGCGCGCGCAGCGGCAATACGCGAGCGGTGTCCCAATCGTGCAAGGCCCACATGATGGCGCCGATGACCAAGAGCGCGCCGGCGGCGACAAATGGCGCCCAAACCGACGACAGCGGACGGGCCCGCAGCGCGAGCGCGCCGAGCGGGATCTCGAGCAGGCGGCCGAGCACGAACGCGGCGATCGCGGAAAGGCCGATCGCGACGAGCGTCACTGCCATCGCGACGACGACGACCAGCCCGAGCTCGTGCCGGCCGGTGACGAACGGCAGGGTCGCGCGATACGCGATGAACAGCAGCGCCGCGAGCGATGGCAACCCGGCGAGCACGATCGACAGCCCGACGACGGTCTCGCTCGGGTCGCGTTCGCGTCGCGCTCGATGATCGGCGAACGCGAACCGCAGCAGGTCGCCGAGCCGGGTGCCGCGCGACACCGCGAGGAAGAACGCGGTCAGCGCCCAGCCGATCACGAGCCCGGCCGCGCCGTGCGCGACGCTGTTGTAGGCGACAAACCGCAGCCGCGCGGCGAATCCGTGAGCGAACTGCGCCGCGGGCCCCCACGACCAGATCGCGTCGATCGCGCCGGTGGCGAGTCCGGCGTAGACGCCGGCCAGCGCGCCCGTGCCGAGCACGTCACCGAGAGGCCGTCGCATACTTCCGCGAAAGGCTACTATGTTTTCCCCGATGACGTCCGATCGCGCGCGCTGGCTGCTGCTCGCCCTGGCCGCCGGCGTGCTCGTCGCCCATTCGCTGCTCTATAACTTCGTCACCGACGACGCCTACATCTCGTTCGTGTTTTCGCGCAACCTCGCCGAGCACGGTCAGCTGGCGTTCAACCTCGGCCATCCGGTCGAGGGCTATACGAACTTCTCGTGGACCGCGCTGCTCGGCCTGCTGATGGTCGCCGGGATCCCTCCGGAGATCTCGTCGCGCGTGCTCGGCACGGTGTGCGCGCTCGCGACGCTCTACGTCGTGTTTCGCACGATGGAGCGCGCGCTCGGCCGCAAGACGCCGTGGGCCGCGGTGCCGGCGCTGTTGCTCGCATGCTCGTCGGGGTTCGCGTGCTGGACCTCGGGCGGGTTGGAGACCCAGCTGTTCACGCTCGCCTGCGCGCTCGCGATCGACGGCGTCGTCGCGGCGGAAGATGGCGACGGCGACCGGGCCCTGCGCCGCGCCGGGTTCGCGCTCGCGCTCGGTGCGATGACCCGGCCGGAGGGCTTGCTCGTCGCCGCGGTGCTCGGCGTCGTGCGATTCGTGTGCAACGTCGTCGCGCGCCGGACCTGGATCGCCCGCGGTGAGCTCGGTGCGGCGGCCGCGTTCCTCGTCGTGTGGGCGCCGTGGTTCTTGTGGCGGCTCTGGTACTACGGCCACTGGTTTCCCAACACGTATTACGTCAAGGCGAGCGGCCCGTGGACCAACCCCGACTTCGCAGCCAAGCTGCGCGACGGTGGGATCTACTACGTGTGGTCGTGGCTGCAGCAGACGCACCTGCTGTACGTGCTGCCGGTCGCATTGATCGGGCTCGTCGCGATCCGGCCGCGCACCCCGCGGTTCGCGCTCGCGCTCGCGTGTGGGCTACTCGCCGCGGTCTACGTGCCGTACGCGATCAGCGTCGGCGGTGACTTCATGGGGCTGCACCGTTTCATCATGCCGGTGTTCGTCGCCGCGGCGATCCTCGTCGTGCTCGGACTCGAGTGGCTGGTCGAATACACGCCCGCGTTCCACCCGTTCCTGCCGGTGATCGTCACGATCGCGGCGCCGATCGCGCTGGTGGTCGGCTTCGCGGTCACGCAATTCCGGCTCACCGCCGCGAGCATCGAGTCGTGCGCGCATCGGATCTGCCACAACGATCACGGCATCGACTCGCCGGCGTATCTCATGGTCTACACCGAGGACCGCGCGACGATCGGCAAAGCGATGGCATCGTGCTTCCGCCCCGATGACTTCAGCATCGTCGGTGGCGCCGGAGCGCAGCCCTACTTCGCGCGGATGGCGGGCATCGACGTGTTCGGGCTGGTCTCCGATCGGATCGCGCACGAAGAGCCGCGGTCGAACCCCCGCGCGGGCCACACCAAGAGCGGTAGCTCGAAGCTCCTCGCGTCGTACAACCCGACGTTCGTCTTCAACTGCTACTTCCTGCACGCCTCGCCGGCCCTGCCGCCGAATCCCCCGTGGCAGTGCAGCGACGCCGGGTTCTGGAGGAGCAAGGGCTACGAGCCGGTCACGATGCACATCCCCGGCTTGCTCGAGCAGGGCGAGTACTACACGTTCCTCGCGAAGAAGGATCGCGACTTTCAGTGCCCAGGCCGCGTGAAGTAGTCGCGCAGCTTTGGGGGCTGATCCCGGTCGGGCTGATCGCGGCGATCCGCGCGTTGCGGGCGTGCGTCACGATCGATCCGATCGAGCAGCTCGCGATCGCCGAACGCGTCGCGAGCGATCCGCCGGGCGAGCTCG
>CAZDGY010000739.1:0-3823 GCA_964504685.1 uncultured Kofleriaceae bacterium
TGCGTCGCGTGCAGGCGCCACACGCCGGCGCCGAATTTGTCCAAGCGCGATCGCATCGAGCTCTCGACGCACGTTTCGGCCTCGTGATTCGCCGGCGTGGTCGTCGCGCGGATCACGAGCCCGCGATCGTCGACGGTCACGTCGACGGCAGCGCTTCGTGCGATCGCGCCCGGTAAGCCGGTGCAGTCGGTCATGGAAAGCTTCGCGAGCCGATTCTCGAGCTGGCGCTGGGGCGGCGTCAGCACGAGGTCGAGGTCGAACTCGTAGTGATCCGGTCGGCCCTTCCACTCCATCGCCGGCCAGCTCGCCTGGGTCACGAAGCATTGCGCAAACGGGTTGGTGCTGAGCGTCGCGACGCGCGACGCGTTGGTCCGCAGGCCGAGCACGTGGACCGACAGCTTGGCCATCGCCGGAAACCGCCTCGCGCACAGAAGCGTCAGCGAGTCCTTCGACCACTCGAGGATGCGCCGGCGGTCGTCCCGCATCGGAACCGCCGCGTACTTCGGCTGGATCATCGCGAGCTCGTCGATCGTGAAGCCATGAAGACCTGCCCACTCCGCGCATCGCGCTCCGATCGCCGCACGAATGCTCGGTCATGAAGGTCATGAGCAAGGGCTCCAACCACGGCAGTGCGATCAGCTCGCCGGCTTGATGGATGCGGTCCACAACATTCCGCACCTACTTGCCGATTGGGATCGGTGCGATCAGTCAGTGCTTCGCGGCATGCTCGACGACTACGACAAGCGGTGGGCGGGAGACTTGCTCGACGTCTACGACCGCAAGATCGTCGAGCATTCGAAGCCATGATGCCGCCAGCGGTCCACGTGATAGGTTGCTCACCGTTGACGTGAAGCCGCGAAGACTCGGGATCGGTGCTGGTGTGGTCGCGCTGGTCGTGGCGCTCGCGCTGTGGATGCTGCACGGCGCGGGCGGCGACAAGCAAGCGGACGACAAGGCGAGCGGCCGCGCCGGCGCTGGCTTTGCCAACAAGCTCACGCACGATCGCGTCGATGCGCGCACGCTCGAGCGTGCGTCGATCGCGGGGACGATTCGCGACGAAACAGGCAAGCCGATCGCAGGCGCACGCGTGTGCGCCGATGCATCGACGCCGGATCTCCCGCACGAGCTCGTTCGCGATCCGCGCTGCACCGCGGCCGACGCAAGCGGTGTCTACCTGATCGCGAACGTCTACGCTGCTGAATACACCGTCGCCGCGATGGCGCCGCACTATCTCCCCGCGAGTTTCATCCCCGGCTCCGAGCCCGACATCAGCTCCTTCGCGCTGCGCGCCGGTGAGCACAGGACCGGCGTCGACATCGTGCTTCTCTCAGGCGGCGTCGAGGTCACTGGCGTCGTGTCCGATGTCAGCGGTGGCCCGATAGCGCGTGCGTCGGTGCGTGCGGTGACCGGAACCGGAATGTCGCACAGCCACCCTTGGCCGGCCATCGACACCGACGACTCCGGCACGTTCTCGCTCTGGGTCAAGCCGGGTGACGTGATGGTCAGCGCCGCCGCCGACGGCTACGCCGACGGCAGCGATTTCGGTCGCGCGCCCGGCAAGGTCAACGTCTTGCTAACGCCCGAGTCGTCGCTCGCCGGCACCGTCGTCGATGCGAAGACCAACGAGCCGGTCGCGGGCGTCACGATCGAGGCATCGGGCCAAGAGAACGGCGGCTCTGACATCACGGATGACGAGGGCCACTTCCACGTCACCCGTATTACGCCCGGCCGTTACACCTTGGTCGCTCGCTCACCGCACGGCTATGGCCACTCCGACGGATCGTTGCGGGTCGGCCTCGCTCAGCACGTGACGGGCGTCGTCGTGAAGCTCTATCCCGCATTTCAGATCTCCGGGCGCGTGGTCGAGCCCGGTGACGGTCGTGCGACCTGCAAGCGGTCGTGGCTGAACCTGCGCCAGGCGGAACCATCGCGCAGCCTACAGGGGACGCGCAACGCGGATGGCTCCTTGCATGTCGACGGCGTGCTTCGTGGCACCTACGAGGTCACTGCCGGGTGCGACGGATTCATCCGCCGCGAGAAGTACCCGCCGATCGCGATCACCGACAAGGACGTCGCGAACCTCGAGTGGGCGGTCGACGCCGGCGCCGAGCTGCGCGGCGACGTGCTCACGAAGTCGGGCGCGCCGGTCGAGGGCGCGATGCTCTTCGTGCGGTCGAGCGGCGGCGGCGGCGGCTCGGGGACCTCGCGCAAGGACGGCAGTTATCACATCGACGGTCTGAATCGAGGCAACTACCTGGTGAGCGTGCAGAGCGAGCAGGGTGTGTCGCCGATGGCAGGCTGGAAGGTCGACGTCCAGACGACGACGGTCGACAAAGATCTCGTCCTTGACGACGGCGGCACGATTAAAGGGATCGTGGTCGACGCCGACGGCAAACCCGTTGCGGGAGCGAACATCACAGCTCAATCCGATCCGGAAGGGGACTCCGCCTCGTCCGGTCTCCTCCCGCCGCGTTCGAGCGAGGACGGCGGTTTCGTGATCAACGGATTGCGCCCCGGTCGCGTGCGTGTGGTCGCGTCTCGTGGCTGGACCGAGGAGATGCGCAAGCCCGGCTCGAACGACGATGCGAAGCAAGGCGAGCAGGTCACTGTCGCCGCCGGCCAAACCGCGAGCGTGCGCCTCGTGGTCGAATCGCAGTCGGCAGCGATCAAAGGCACGTGCGTCGACGCGGATGGCAAGCCGATCACGGACGCGTTCGTCTCGGCGGTGCGCGAGTCCGACGCAGCAGGCAGTCAACACTCGAGCGTCACCGAGACGCGATGGACGTGGGACGACAAGCCGACGCTAACGACCACCGACGGCCGCTTCGAGCTCGGCGAGCTTTCGCCCGGTGCCTACACGGTGCGCGCGGAACGCAAAGGCGGCGCTGAAGCGATCGCCGAGCATGTCGCAGCCGGCACATCGATCAAACTCGTGTTCAGGCCGACCGGGCAGATCGATGGGATCGTGCACGGCGCTGGCAGCACGCCCGACGAGATCGAGCTCGCGCTGCGCGACGACAAGACGGGCCTCTCGCGCAAAGAAGAGTTCTTCCGCACCGGCGGCAGCTTCACGATGGCCGACCTGCCGGCCGGCCATTTCACGATCACGGTCTCTGCGGGTGGCGGGAGAAAACAGGTCGCGGTCGATCTCGCCGACGGCGAGCACAAAAAGGGCGTCGACATCCAGCTCGACGCGCTCGTCACGCTCACCGGCCGGGTCGTCGAGCTCGGCACGACGACGCCAATCCCGGGCATGCAAATGGTCGTGGCGATGGGCGCGTCCGGCGGGACCCTCAACCTCAGCAGCATCGGGCACGATAGCGTTAGCGACGCAGCCGGCCGGTTCACGCTCAAGAACGCACCGATCGGAACGGTCGAGATCTCTGGGTTTCCGCGGGATCCCACCTCATCGGACTACGACTTCGTATCTACCGTGCGCCAGGTCGCGGGAAGCGGGACGATCGATATCGGCGACATCAGCGTGGTGAAGAACCGACTCAAACCGGGCGAGACCGAGGGCGAGATGGGTGTTAACTGGGTACACCAGCCTTACGACACGCCGCCCGAGCAACGACGCTTCGAGGTCAGCGGAATCGATCCCAATGGCGCGGCCGCGACGACCGAGCTCAAGGTCGGCGATATCGTAACGACGGTCGATGGCGTGGATGTTTCTGGTGTGAACCACCGGCGGGGCTACACGCTCATGGGCGCACCGCCCGGCACGAAGCTCGTGCTCGGGCTCGCGCGCGGCGTAGCGGTCACGGTCGTGCTGAGCACGCCACACTGAGCACTGCGAACCACACTTGGCGAGCATACCGAGTCA
>CAZDGY010000740.1:0-3822 GCA_964504685.1 uncultured Kofleriaceae bacterium
CAAGCAAGGCTTAGCGAAGGCGATGGTCAGCGAGTCCGGAACGACCGGCGGCTTCAAGAAGTTCTGCGCGGGGGAGATCGACATCGCGGGTGCTTCACGCCCGATCCAGCAGGTCGAGCTCGATGCGTGCCGCGCCTCCGGGGTCGAATTCATCGAGTTGCCGATCGGCTACGACGGCCTCGCCGTCGTGGTGAACGCCGAGAACACGTGGGCTGATCACTTCTCGGTCTCCGAGTTGAAGCGGATGTGGGAACCCGCGGCGACGAAGACGATCACGAACTGGAACCAGATCCGCAGCGAATTTCCCGATCGGCCGCTGCACCTGTTCGGCCCAGGCGGCGACTCCGGCACCTTCGACTACTTCACGCAGGCGATCATCGGGACGCAGCGTGCGAGCCGGACCGACTACACCGGAAGCGAGGACGACTCGGTGCTCGTCCAAGGCGTCGCCAACGACGACAACGCGCTCGGCTACTTTGGCTACGCGTACCTGCGCAACGAGCCGAAGCTGCGCGCTGTTCCGATCGATGATGAGGACAAGTCCAACGGTGACGGACCGATTGCACCGTCGCCGACGACCGTCGCCAACGGCACCTATCAGCCGCTATCCCGGCCGATCTTCGTCTACGTCAACGCGAAGTCGACCGCGCGGCCAGAGGTCGATCGCTTCGTGACCTTCTACCTCAAAGCCGCCCGCGAGCTGACGGCAGACGTCGGCTACGTCTCGCTGCCGTCCTATACAGATTCGCTCGTCAGGGATCGCTACACGGCGCGCCGTACGGGGACGATGTTCGCCGGCCACGCGCCGAGCATCGGCGTGACGATGGACAGGCTGCTCGACGTGGAGAAGCGATAACTGGTAGCGCGCTGGCCGGACATCGTCCGGCAGCGCTAACAGCTCGAAAGCAGTGGAGGCTTTGCCGAGCATGGCGAATCCCGTCGAAGGATCTACGAGTCGGTGGATCCGCAGCTCCATCCAACGGCGCGAGCATCTGTTAGGTTGCGGTCCCGATGAACGCCAACAAGAAAACGAAGCATACGACCGCAACGTCGGATGGCGATCCCGCCACGCGCGACAGACAGAAGCTGCTCGAACGCGAACGCCAACGAGCGCGACGCGCGCTTCTCAAGCGGCGACGGGCCAAATCCGGTCAGTAGCGATCGCCTCGCGCATCGATGGGATCTGCATCGGCGGTACCGCTCCGTCCGGCGCGGGCGCTCACCGGCGCTTGCCATGCTTGCGATCGAGATACTCGCCGAGCGCATCGAGCCGCTCGCTGAAGTACGCCGCAAACTCGTCGATCCAGGTCACCACGTCGCCGAGCGGTTTCGGGTGCAGGCGGTAGACGCGATGACGGCCATAGCGCCGGGCGGTGACGAGCTTCGCCTCCTCGAGGACGCGCAGGTGCTGGCTCACCGCGGCGAACGTGATCCCAAACGGGGCGGCGAGCTCGCTCGCAGCACGCTCGCCGTCGCGCAGAGTCACCAAGATCGCGCGGCGCGCCGGGTGCGCGATCGCGTGGAACACGTCATTGGTCTGCGGCGGGCGCATGGCCATCCCAGTCGTACGTGAGCCGCAGCTCGGCGAAGCGCGCGTTGAAATCGGGGAGCTCGCGATCGTCGAGCTGGGCCTCGAGCCGGTCGAGCAGCGCGTGCGCGCCCGGCAAGAACCCGCGCGCGGTCGCCAGCGTGATGCGGCGGTAGGTGACGATCAGGCGCGTGGCGTCGCCCTCACGCGCGAGCTCGAACCGGAAGATCGCGCGTTGGCCCTCCGGCATCTCGGGCACCGGCGCGACGTTCCATTCGTACTCGAGCACGTGCGGCGGCTCCCACACCAGGATCCGACCGGTCGAGCGATAGCGCGCGGGCCCGGACACCATGTCGCAGCGCCCGCCGACCTTGCCTTCGAACACTTCGTGCGTGCACATCAGCCAGCCGGCGCGGCCTTGCTCCGTCGCGATCGCGTCCCACACGTGATCGATCGCGTGCGGGTAAAGCCTGCGAAATGTCAGCGTCGCGTGCTCGCCATCGACGACGAGCGTGCCGTCACGCCGCGGCATAGGTCACGACGACGTTGCCGCACGAGAAAGCACGCTGCTCGATCAGCCTCAGATCCCGACGCTGAGCGAACACCGTCCGGCCGGCGCCGAGCGCGATCGGCAGGATGACGAACTGGTATTCGTCGACGAGCCCGGCCGCATCGAGTTGCGCGACGAGGCTGCCGCTACCGAGCACGGTCATGCCGCGACCGTCGCTCGCCTTGAGCTGGCGCACCGCCGGCACGAGGTCGCCGTCGAGTAGCCGCGCATTGGTCCAGCTCGGGTGAATCGTGCGCGATGCGACGTGCTTGATCGCGGCGTTCATCCCTCTCGCAACATCGGGCATCTGTGCCGCGGCCAGCTCGGTCGGCCAGAACGCCTCCATCATCTGATACGTCTTGCGACCGAACAGCAGCTCGCCGCCCGGGCTCGCGTTGCCGGCGACCCACGCGGCGAATTCCGCATCCTGCCGGCCCGCATGCGCCCACGCGATGTCTCCGGCGGAGTCCGCGAAGTAGCCGTCGATCGAGATCGATTCGAAGACGCGTAGCTTCTTCATGGCGTCATACTATTAAGTTATAACTTAAACGTCAACTCGCGATGTGAGATGCGAAGGAGCTTCGCCGTGCCTAACGCTTCCGCTTGTGGGCGCGCGCGGACAGCGCCGCAAGCTTGCCGGATGCGATGAGCTTGCGCAGTGCGCTCTCCATCTCGCGGGCAAACAGGACGCGCACCGAGTCCACCCCGACCATGCGGAAGGTCTCGAACAGCTTCTTCGACTGCGCGATCGACACGTGGCCGTCCTTGACTCGATCGAGGAACAGGTCGACGAGCTCGCCGACAGCGCGGCCCAGGTGTTTGCGCAGGATCGCCGAGGCACGCGCCGCAGTCTCGAGATCGATGCCAACCGCCTCGAGCTTCATCGCGATCGCGAGCAAGGCAGGGCTGCCGACGAGGTAGACATCGCCCTTGCGCTCGACGATGCCCACCCGCCCGAGATCCGCGAGCAACCCCGGGCGGCGACCACCGGCCAGCTCGTAGAGCTCGTTTTCGTTGACCGTGCGGGCCTGGTCGAGCGCCCACGGGGTCTGCATCTGCTCTTCGACCCCGAGCCACTCCGCGAGGTCGACCTCGCCGCGATCGATGCGCTTGAGGAGATCGCCGATCGCATCGATCCGGAGGCCGCGGTCCTGGAGCTGCGCGATCAGCTTGAGGCGTTCGAGATGAGGCTTGCCGTAATACGCGACGCGGCCACGAATCTCCGGCGTCATCAGCGCACCGCGCGACTGGTAGAAACGGATCGTCCGGCTCGGGACGCGGGAGGACGCGGCCAGCTCGTCGATCGTGAGCGTGTGCTCTGATATCGCGAGCTCGGCGTCGGTCTTCGTGGGTGTCGGCGGTGCCATCGCGAGAGTTGTCATGCTGCGAGGGCCTCCTGATGGAGCTTCTTGGTCGGCAGGGCGAGGCGGAAGATGGTCCGCATCGTCGTGCCGAGTTGCCGCGCAAACGACCCCTTGTTGTACGGGATACCGAACCGCGCGCAAAGAGCCTCGACGCGTGGAGCGACCTCGGGATAGCGGTTGCTCGGCATGTCCGGGAACAGGTGGTGCTCGATCTGGTGGCTGAGATTTCCGGTCATGACGTGGAACAGGCGGCCGCCTTCGATGTTGCACGACCCGAGGACCTGGCGCAGGTACCAGCGGCCACGGGTCTCGCCGGCGATCTCGTCCTCGGTGAAGACGTGCGCACCGTCGGGAAAGTGACCGCAGAAGATGACCGCGTA
>CAZDGY010000741.1:0-3822 GCA_964504685.1 uncultured Kofleriaceae bacterium
CCCGCGAATGCGACGAGCCGGCGCAGCCTCGCCGGCTCTGGGCGCTTGGCGTCCAGGCGGTCGACGACCCACATCGCCACGATCGCGGGCAGCGCCCCGGACAGGGCGATCTCGAGCGTCGTGTGTGACACCGGCGCGAACGTTGCCACGATCGCGATACGCCATGTAGCGCTTCGACGGAGATCGTAAGGGGAGGTCCGCTTGACACACCGAGCTAACCAGCCGATCCTTCACAGGTGGTGCCGGAGCCCACGTCAGGGGCCCCCTTGCGGGTTGGCCGCTACGAGGTGATCAGTCACCTCGCCCCGGGCGGAAGGGCGCTGACCTCTCTCGCGCGCCAGTCGGGGTTGGGCTCGTTCGAGCGCCACGTCGTGCTGAAAACGATCTTGCGCGAGCGCGCGAGCGACCAGCGGTTCGTCACGATGTTCTTGGACGAGGCGCGGCTCGCCGCGACGCTCAACCACCAGAACATCGCGCAAGTCTACGAAGTCGATCAGGCCGACGGCGCCTACTTCATGGCGATGGAGTACGTCCACGGCGAGAACGCGCGCGCGATTCTCGAGACCACGCTGCGGCGCGGCTGGACGATCCCGCTCGAGCTCGCGGTGATGATCGTGAGCGGCGCGGCGGCCGGGCTGCATCACGCGCACGAGCGCAAAGGCAAACAAGGCCAGCCGCTCAACATCGTTCACCGCGACGTGTCGCCGGCGAACATCATGGTCGGCTTCGACGGCAGCGTGAAGGTCTTGGACTTCGGCATCGCGAAAGCCGAGGAACGCGCGACCAAGACCGTCGGCGGCACGATCAAAGGCAAGTACGGCTACATGTCGCCCGAGCAGTGCAAGGGCAAGCCGATCGATCGCCGCAGCGACATCTTCGCGCTCGGCATCTGTCTCTACGAGCTGACCACGTTGCGCCGCGCGTTCAAGGGCAACGACGACTTCGAGACCATGAAGCGGATCGTCGCAGGCGACGTGATGCTGCCATCGGTCGCGGTGCCAGGCTATCCGCGCGAGCTCGAGGCGATCGTGCTGACCGCGATGGCAAACGATCCGGGCTCGCGGTTCCAGACCGCGGCCGAGATGATCGAAGCGCTCGACGCATTCACCGTGCGCGCGAAGCTGAACGGCTCGAACACCGCGATGGGCCGGTTCATGACTCAGCTGTTCGGCAGCAAGCGCGAACCGTGGGTCGAAGGCTCGAACCCGGGCGGTCCCGATCGCACGCAGATCACCGATACCGACGAAGACAGCGAAGTCGACAACGAGAAGACGTCGATCATCGAAGACCGCCGGCCGTCGTCTCCGCACATGGAGGACGCCCCGATGTCGTTGCGCGCGCAGACCGACACGCTGCCCGCGCTGCAACCGCAACGCGCGACGGCGATGCCGAAGCGCCCGTCGAGCCCGCCGCAAGACGCGTCTGCATGGCAGGAGCAGCGTGCTCCGGAGCCCGCTTATCCGGCTCGGGCTGGATCGCGCCGCACGCCCCCGCAGGGTAGCCCGGCGCAGGGCGACCTCGATCCCGAGATCGATACGCTCAGCGGCTCGGGGGTTCCGCCGCGCCGGATGGAGTCGCCGAGGATCCCCAAGGACGAGATCAGCGATGTCGGGGCGCGCCCCCTGGTCGACGACGCCAAGCTGGGATGGACCACCGGCGTCGCGCAGCGCCAGATGATGGCGCCGACATCGACCCGGATCCAGACGACGACGCCCGCCGACTACAAGATCAAATCGAGCGCCGGCTGGGTCGTGCTGCTGATCTTGATGGCGCTCGGCGTCGTCGCCGGCGTCGCGATCGCGATCGAGACCCAGGGCGACAGCGCGCCTGCGGTACAGCCTAAGTGAACGTGGCCCAGCTCGCGCGCCGAGTCCGCTGATCGCCCTTGGGGACAGGCCGGTCGTGTGCGATCTTGACCGCATGGCGACCCACGTCACGTCGAGCACTGAACGACTCTCTAGCCACGATCCGTCGACCGGTGAAGTGATCGGCACCGTACCGATCATGACGCCTGCCGAGGTCGACGCCGCGGTTGCGCGCGCTCGTGCAGCCGCAAAGGCGTGGTCGGCGCTGTCGTTCCGCGCGCGAGAAGAAGAGCTCGTCGCGTTTCGTCATGCGATCGCCGACAACGTCGACAAGCTCGCCGAGATCATCCACCGCGAGAACGGCAAGCACGAGCTCGAGGCGTACACCGAAGTGATGATGGCGCTCGGCCACATCAAGCATGCGACCGCGATCGCCGAGCACGCGATGGCTCCGCGGCGGGTATCGCCCGGCTTGCTCGCGAACTTCCGCGCGACGATCAGCTATCACCCGCTCGGCGTGATCGGCGTGATCGGTCCGTGGAACTACCCGCTGTTCACGCCGATGGGCTCGATCTCGTACGCGCTGGCCGCGGGTAACGCGGTCGTGTGGAAGCCGAGCGAGCTGACGCCGCTCGTCGCCGTCGAGGTTGCCGAGATCGCGAAGCGCACGTTCGCGCTACCCGACCTGCTGCAAGTCGTGACCGGTGCCGGCACCACCGGCGCTGCGCTCGCTCGCTCCGCGGTCGACAAGATCGCGTTCACCGGCTCGGCCGCGACCGGCCGGCGCGTGATGGCCGCGGCCTCCGAGCGCTTGACCCCGGTACTGCTCGAGCTCGGCGGCAAAGATCCGATGATCGTCGCGGACGACGCCGACCTCGCGAAGGCGGCCGAAGCGTGCGTCTACGGCGCGCTGACCAACGCGGGCCAAGCGTGCATCTCGGTCGAGCGCGTCTATGTCGCCGAAGCGGTCCACGATGCGTTCGTCAACGAGGTCGTAAAGCAGGTCAAAGAGCTCAAGGTCGGCGGCGACGATGCGCACCTGGGCGCGATGACGAGTCCAGCGCAGGTCGCGATCGTCAAAGATCACCTCGACGACGCGATCGCCAAGGGCGCGAAGGTGCTGACTGGCGGCCCCGCGGCGATCTCCGGCAGCTACATCCAGCCGACCGTGCTCACCGGCGTCGATCACCGGATGAAGGTGATGACCGACGAGACGTTCGGTCCGGTGATTCCGATCGCGAAGGTCAAATCGGTCGACGAAGCGGTGCAGCTGTCGAATGACACGAGCTACGGGCTTGGCTCGACCGTGTTTGCCGGCAAGGCCGCACGCGCGATCGCCGAGCGATTGCGCGCGGGCATGACGTCGATCAACTCGGTCATGGCGTTCGCCGGCATGCCGACGCTGCCGTTCGGTGGCATCGGCGACTCCGGCTTCGGTCGGATTCACGGCGACGAGGGCATTCGCGAGTTCACGCGGATCAAGTCGACGTCCGAGCAGCTCATGTCGATTCCGCTCAACATGATGAGCTTTCGCCAGCCGAAGAACGCGACGAAGCAGTTGAAGGGCCTCGTCAAGCAGCTCTACGGCAGCGGCGTAGTGTCACGCGCGGGTGATTTCATCCGCAAGCTCACGCACTAGGACGCCTCGCCTGAGCAGCCCGCGCGTCAAAACCAGTCGATGGCGAGCCGCTTGCCGTGGGTAGCGATGAGCTCTGCTTTGAGCTTGTTCCCGATCCGCGGCGACAGCCTGAGGTTGCACCGATTGGGCAGCTTGGCGACGAACCCGACGTCGCGTGGTGCCGAAGCGCCGAGTGCGAGCGTTGACAGGCGCGGCGCGATCGCGGCAATTCCGGACAGCTCGGTCAGCTTGTTTCTGTCGAGGTAAAGCGAGCGCAGGTGGCCAAGGCGATCGAGGCCGCGCAGTGACGTAAGCCCGCATTCAGCGAGATCGAGACTGGTCAGCGTGCTCGACCTCGAATGCGCGCAGCCGGCTGGCCGCGACCGGTGCCGGTCGCGC
>CAZDGY010000742.1:0-3820 GCA_964504685.1 uncultured Kofleriaceae bacterium
GGAATATCTTCGTCGCAGCTCCGGTTTAGCTATAGGTGCCAAGCCGGCAGTGGCTCAAGGCGTCTTGTAGACCTTGGTTTGGACCGTGCCGGCCTTGTCTGTCCGCTTCCATTCGCCCGAGCGCCGGCCCCCGACCATCTGGCCTTCGATCACCGCGCCACCGATCAGCTGGTGCCACGGACCGTCGAGCACGCCGTCTTTGTAGCTCGCGGTGAGTGTGACCGCGCCGGCGTCGTCGTACTCGGTCCACGTGCCGGTCTTGTGGTCGGCGGTCCATTGCCCGGACAGCGCTGGCTTGCTGCCGCGAAACTCCGTGTACGGCCCGTCGAGCTTGCCGTCTTTGTACGTGGCATCGACCGCGACCTTGCCGTCGATGTACTTCTTCATCGCGCCGTCGAGCTTGCCGCGCTTCCAGTGCTCCTCGAGCGTGAGCACACCGAGCTCGGTCCACTCGCGCCACCAGCCGTGCTTGCGATTGCCGACGTACGCGCCGAGCACGACGCGCTTCTTGCGTGGCGTGAGCTCTTCGTACGCGCCGTCCATGTCGCCCTGATAGAGCCGGGTCTTCGTCGCGACCTGATGGTTCGGCCAGTACGTCTGCATCGTGCCAGTGCCATCCTTCATCGTGAACTGGCCGATCTGATTGCCTGCGCGATCGGAGTACGTGAAGTCGCCGTCCGGTTTTCCGTCGACGTATGTCCCGGTGAACGTGACCTTGTTCTCGTACCACTCGGTCCACGTGCCATCGCGCTTGCCGTCGGTGAACCCACCCTCGCGTTCTTTGTTGTTGCCGCGATCGAACCAGGTCCACGTACCGGTGCGCTTGCCGTGGTCGTAACGGCCTTGCACGCGCGGCACCTTCTTGTCGCGCCAGATCGTGAACGAGCCGTCGAGTCGGCCGTGGTTATCGTATTCCTCGTCGATCAGCAGCTGCCAGAACTGCCAGATCTGCCGAGACCCGAACCGCACGCCATGACCGAAGGTCTCCTCGACGCGGAGCGACGGCTTGTAGCCGACGACGTGCTGACCATCGAGCTTGCCGGCCCAGTACTTCGCGGTGACGAGGATCGTCCCGTCGGGGGCGAGGATCTTCGCGGCTCCGTTCGCTACGCCGCCGCGCAACGTGCGCTCGCTGTACAACGGGCCCTCGTCGTACCAACGGCGCTCCGTGCCACTACCCGCTTTCATGTCGTATTCGCCGAGCACCGCCCCGGTCGGCGACAGCTGGCGCCACTTGCCATCTTTTTGTCCGGCGGCGTAGTTGCCCTCTTCGGCGAGCGCGCCGCCGGGAAAGTGCCGCTGCCAAGCGCCGTCGAGCTTGCCGTCTTTGTACGACCCCGTGATCTCGATCGTGTCGTCTGGAAACAGCGTGATGAACGGTCCTTGTCTGACGCCGCCGTCGCGTACGCAGAACCACGTAGGTTCCGGAAACGTCGCCGGCGTCGGGCTCGTCCCGGCATCACACAGCAGCTTCGGCAGATCGGGAGCGGGTGGCAGCGCTGCGTCGTGCGGAATCGGCGGCGCGGGTGCGGCGGTGGGCGCCGGCAATGGTTGCGGCGGCGCGAGCTGGCCTCCTGGCGCCGAGCCACAAGCGACACCCAACGTCAAGATGAACCGCCACGTGGGCGCGAACCTCACACCTTATTGTTGCACGGCGATCGTCGTGGCGCGAAGTACGGCTTACGATCGGTGACATGAAAGCCAACAGCTCGATCGCGATCGCCCTGGCGCTCGTCGGCGCTGTCGCAAGCTCGGCCGCAGCCCGGCCACGGCCCGCCGGTCATAACAAGCGCTTCGAATCGAACAAGACGTTCGGCCTAGGCCTCGAGCTCGGGGCTCCGCTCGGCGTCAACGGTAAGTACTTCCTATCCGAGGGCAGCAGTCACGCGATCGACTTCGGCTTCGGCGCGGAGTCCTACTACTTTCACGCCCAATACGGCTTCAACACGTACGTCGACTACTTGTGGCACCCGCTGTCGTTCGTCTCGGCCGACGCGTTCGAGCTGCCGCTGTACTTCGGCGTCGGCGGCAGGTTCTGGGACTTTCACCACGACGACCCGGCGAATAACGCGAGCTCGTACGCGTTTGGCGTCCGAGTCCCGGTCGGCGTGTCGTTCGACTTCAACGACATCCCGCTCGACGCGTTCATCCAGGCCGCGTTCGTGCTCGACCTGTTCGTCGACTACGATGTCCACACGATCTGGCCGGATCTCGACATCTCGGTAGGCGCCCGCTACTGGTTCAACTGAACCTCGGGGCTACTGCTTCGCGATCTCGATCCACAGCGGCACGATCGCGGCCTCGGCGCCGTCGACGTGGACATCGCTGCGCCGAACTTCGACCTGGGCGCGACCGGAGATCGAGTAGTACGCGCTGACCTCATAGGTGCCAGGGGCGAGCGCTTCGAACTTGAACCGGCCTTGGTCGTCGGACACCGCTTGCTCGACCTCGCGGTTCGGACCTCCCGACACCGTGACGACCGCACCGGCGACGCGATCGCGCGAGCCGGTATCGGTGATCGTGCCTTCGATCATCGCGAGCTGGTCGCCGAGGCGATGCGGATGATAGTGCTCGATCTCGCCGTCGTGCCAGTTGCCGAAGTCGATGCGAATGGGGTCGGGGCGGCCGAGCGTGAACACGACGTCGACGAACGTCGCGTTGCCTTTGCGCACCGCGATGTTCTGGACGTACACCGGCTGACCCGCGAAGCTCGCGTCGAGGCTGTACAGCCCGGGCTCGAGGTGATCGAACGTGTACGCACCGTTGGTCGTCGACCGCGCGATCATCGGCGTGAACGAGCCTTGCGCGCGCAGTCGAAGATCCGCTTGCCCGACCGGGTCGCCGCTATCGTGATCGCGCGCGAGCCCGACGATCGAGCCGGTCGTCGGATGCGCGGTCTGCGCCGCGCCGCACGCCGCGAGCGAGAGCCCAAGCCAGACGACGACGACCAGGGAGCGCACGCTCAGAGCTTGGCGCGATCACAGCCGGATCGCATCGCGCGCCAGACCGATTTCTTCACACAGGTCGCCGAGGGATGCGAGGTCAGGGCCTCGCCATGCGACGGCAGCGATGTCGCAGGCGATCGGGCAATCGGTGCGCAACGTCGCGAGCTGGCGGTACAACCGCGCGTCGTCGCGTTGCTCTCGCAGCGAACGCGCGAGCTTATCGGCGCCGCGGATCGTCACGCGCCAGCTCTTCGGATCGTCGGGGATCGCTTCGAGGTGGCGGTACTCCGTGAGGATCTTGCCGGCCGATAACTTGCCCCAGCCCGGCAGGCCGGGAATGCCGTCCGCGGTATCGCCGACGAGCGCGAGCAAGTCCGGAATCGATTCCGGAGAGACGCCGTGCTTCGCGACCACCGCCGGTTCGTCGAGCACGACATCCTTCCAGCGATCCCACGTGACGACGTGCGTGCCGGTCACGCACTGGCACATATCCTTGTCGGGCGACACGATCCGGATCTGCTCGACCTGTGCGTCCTTCGCGAGCGCCGCGGCGGCGGTGCCGATCGCGTCGTCGGCTTCGAACTCGATCATCGGCCATACCGCGAGCCCGAGTGCGGCGGCGGCGCGCTCGACGAGTGGGAACTGCGCGACGAGCCGCGGGTCGAGGCCTTCGCCGGTCTTGTAGCCGGCGAACAAGTCGTTGCGGAACGACTCGATCACGTGATCGAACGCGACGCCACCGTGGGTGATCGCACCGGTTCGCAATACGGTCGCCAGGGACCGCAAGAAACCTCGCGTCGCGCCGACCTCTTTGCCGTGCGCTTCGCCTGGCGGCGCGCCGAACCACGAGCGGAACAGCTCGTAGGTGCCGTCGA
>CAZDGY010000743.1:0-3814 GCA_964504685.1 uncultured Kofleriaceae bacterium
CTGCCATGCATCGGCGACCCCCGCGGCATCGATCGCCGGTTCGCGATCACGCCACCCCTCGACCGGGGCGAGCAACTCGGCGACCGGGCGACCGACCGAGAACGAGCCGCTGCCGTGCAGCCGATGAAGTGCCGCGATCGAACGAGCGCCGAGCTTGGCGCGCGCAGCGTTGTCACGCGCGGTCGCGAGCAGCCCGAGCCCGGGCCAGCTGACCGGTGCCGCTCGCGCGAGCGTGACGTGCGGATCGGTCTCGATCGCGAGCGGCGCGAGCAACCGCAGCAACGCGAGGCCGCGCTCGGCGTGAGCGTCGGTCTCGGCGGCGAGCCGCGCGGTCGCGAGCGACGACGGCAACTGCGCGACGAGCGGTGCGCTCGGCGGCGGCCGACCTTCAGCGTGAGCGCGCGCGAACGCCCTCATGTGCGCCGGCAGCTCGGCGGCGAGCTCACCTTCGAGCAGATCGAGCGCGAGCTCGATCTGAAACGGTTCGCTCATGCCGGAGGGTTGGGCGGCTGGATTCCGAGCCGCGCGAGCTCCCCGATCACCAACTTGAGGTCGCTCCACGTATCGCGTTTCTTCGCCGGTTCGCGCAGCAGATACGCGGGGTGGAACGTCGGCATGACCAACGTGCCCTTGCGATCGTGGAATCTGCCGCGCAGCGCGCTGATCGGCGCATCGATGCCGAGCAACGTGTTCGCCGCCGGTCGGCCGAGCGCCACGATGATCCGCGGCCCGATCGATGCGATCCTCGCGTCGAGGAACGGCGAGCACTGCGCGACCTCGTCGGGTTGAGGATTGCGATTACCCGGCGGCCGGCACATCAAGATGTTGTTGATGTAGACCGTGTCGCGCGTCCACCCCATCGCCTCGATCATCTTGTCGAGCAGCTCGCCCGCCGGCCCGACAAATGGCTCGCCGCGCTTGTCCTCTTGCTCGCCCGGCGCTTCGCCGACGAACATCAACGGCGCATCGGGTGCGCCCACGCCGAACACGATCGAGCGCCGAGTCGGATGCAGCTTGCAGCGCGTGCACTCACCGACTTCTTCGCGGATCTGCGCCAACGCGCGCCTGCCGATGCGAATCGCCGCGTCGGGTGCGTCGGCGATCGCGCTCGGTGCCGCGGTCTCGATCGCGGGGCGCGTCATCGCGCCGCCCGGTGCCGCCCAGGTTCCGGCCGCAGCGTGATGCTGGAGGTGAGCTCGCAGCGATCGCGTCACCGCGAGCAGCTCGTCCCTTGGATCGCCGTCGGCCATGCTATCCATTGCAACGGTATGCCACTTTCAGCGGTGAGACCTCAACGGATCGCCACGGTGATCGCTTGCGGAATGATCGCAAGCGCGTGCCAACGCGGTCCGACACCGCCGTCAGGGGACGTCGCCGCGACGCTCACCGGCCCGCTGATCGACGGCAGCGACTTCGCGCCAACCAGCCTCGCCGGCAAACCAACGCTCGTGATGTTCGTGACCCCGACCTGCCCGTACTGCCTCGCGACGCTGCCGCGCGCCGTCCAGGCAAGCCACGCAGCGCACGCCAACGCGGTCGCGGTCTTTTCGGTCGGCAAGCCAGAGAACGCGCGCGGCGTGATCGATCACGTGCATTGGGATGGCGCAGCGATCGTCGATGGCGGCGCGCTCGCAAAGCACTACGGAATCCACAGCTTCCCGACGACGTTCGTGCTCACCGCCGACGGCCACGCGCGCGAGGTCTTGGTCGGCGAACAAGACGAAGCCGCGCTCGCCGACGCGCTCGCCGACGCTCAGTAACCGAACACGACCCTCCGCTGGTTGTGCCGGATCAGCTTGTCGTGCTCGGCGACCGTCGGATCCTTGGCGACCCGGCCGAGATACTCGAGCAGTTGGAGCTGGAACGCCTCGCGCCCGAAGTGTGCGCTCGGGTTGATCGCCACGGCTTGCTTGAGGTGCTCGAGCGCACCGGCGACATCCCCGTGCATCGCGAGGAACGTGCCGCGATTCGCTTCGGTCGTGTACTCGCCGGGGAATCGCGTGTCCTTGTCGGCGAGCACGGCGAGCGCGTCGTCGATCTTGCCGAGCTTCGCGAGCGCGACCGCGAGATCGTCGTAGCGCTCCTTCGGCGCGTTGCCGCGATCGATGATCGCGCGCGTGTAGGCGACCTTCGCAGCGTAGAAATTCTGCGAGTGCTTGTGGAGATCGCCGCCGAGGATCGCGCCGACCTCGGCTTGCCCGAACGCCTCCTCTTTCAGCGTGTCGTAGTCCCACAAGCACGCGGCCGCCGGGCGAGCGAGCACGGCGAGCACGAACGCCAACGCGAGAGGCTTCATCACGGTCGTGTCATGACACGCGGCGGACCGCGCCGTTGCGCGAATTACCGAGCCGTCGAGTCGAAGCTGAATGGATAGACCGTGGTCGTGCCGCGCTGGCTGCGCGGAAATCGCGCGCCGCTCGCGACCTGCGTCATGCAATCGCCGATCGGCGTGCCGGTGAACGGGTTCGACGCCGACGCCCGTGCGACCGAGCCGTCGGGTGCGATCACGAGCCGCACCGATGCGCTGGTCTTTTCGCCACTGCCGCACGCCATGAGCTGAGGCCGTAGCTTGTCGAGCACCGCCATCACGTCCGCGCGCCGCGGCTCGGTCCCAGGCGCGAGCTCGGCCGGCGCGTTCTTCGCTTCGAACCCGACCGGGATGACCGCCTCGACCGCGCCACCTACCGGCTTGGGATATCTCACGCCGCGCAGCACGCTCGCGACGCACGCTGCGAGCGTGTCGGTCATGCCCACCGCGTGGACGTCGCCGGCGCGCCCATCGGGCTGGATCCAGATCCGGACGATGACGCGGCCGGCGAGCGACGCATCGTGCTCGTCTTGATAGCAATGCTCGATCATCGCGTGCTGCGCCGTCACGGTCGCGAACACCGCTTCGGCGTCGATCGTGCCTTCTTTCACCGGCGCCAGCGCTGCGGTCGATGCGGGCGGTGCCGGCGTGCGAATCGCCGCCTTCGCCACGGTGCGCGCCTGGTGCACCGGATGTTTCGGCGCAGGGAGCGACGGCGACGGCGCGACTTCGGGTTGGACCGCCACGACGCCCGCGTCGACCGCGGCCGGGACCGCCGGGGCGTCGGGCAAGATCGGCACGACGGAGGGCACGATCGCGGCGGCAATCGGCGGATCCGCTGCGCCGTGACGCGGCCACACCGTCAGCCCGACGAGCGCGACCGACGCAGTGACGACGCCGCCGGCGACCCACGCGACTCGGGAGCGTTTGCGCGCGCGGCGCGACCCGATCGTCGGCGCCGACCCGAGCGGCGCCCGGCCATCCCCGATCGCCGCGAACGCGTGCACGAGATACGGCGCGCTCGGACGCGCGGTCGGCGCCTTCGCGAGCATCGCCGCGAGGAGCTCGTCGAGCCCCGAGCTCGATAGCTCGCCGTCGATCATCGTGCGCAGCCGCGGGGCCTGCTCGTGGAGATGGCGATCGCACGCCTCCGCGATCGTCTTGACCGCGAACGGCGGCCGGCCGCTTGCCATCTCGAACGCGATGCAGCCGAGCGCGTAGACATCGGCCTTGCCGTCGACCAGCGAAGCGTCGCCCCATTGCTCGGGCGCCATGTACGTCGGCGTGCCGAGCGTGCCGGTCGTCCGCGGCGACATCACGTTGATCGTGCCGGTCAGCTTTGCGATCCCGAAGTCGAGCACCTTGACGCGCTCACCGCGCGGCTGCTCGCGGTCGGGCACGATCATGATGTTCTCGGGCTTGAGATCGCGATGGATGATGCCGGCGGAGTGCGTCGCATCGAGCACGCTCGCGACCTGGCGACCGAGATCCGCAAGCTCCGCCCGG
>CAZDGY010000744.1:0-3814 GCA_964504685.1 uncultured Kofleriaceae bacterium
GGCCGCAGCGTGATCGTCGGCGTCGCGCCGGTGGCTTCCGGCGGTAACAGGCCGCCAAGCACCGTCGCCCAAGGTGGCGGCACTGCAGCGGCCGATCGCTGACGCCGCGTTACGAGCGCAGTGCTCGCCGCCTGGTCGTTCGCGGCGCCAGCCGGCGCGCCGGTGTGAGCGGGCTGCTGCCCCGATTGCGGCTGGTGTTGCGGCTGCTGGACGACGGTCGTAGGCATGGCGCTGCGCGAGGTGCGCTGACTGCGATGTTACGCTTGTGACAGCGCGGATTCCCCTCGCGATCGGCGCGATAAGTGGCTGCAACGCTTCGGTCTACAGCTCCAAAGGGATCAGCCGGTTGGTGCGAGCTTCGCCCACACGACGACCTCGGGGGGCTCGTGGGGGCCGAGCTCGATTTCGAGCGACTCCAGCTTGTCGGAATCCAGCGCTCCGGCCACCGCGCCGAGCCGTTTCGGGATCTCTGCGGCTTCGCTCGGATCGAGTACGAGCCCTTCGGCCAATCGGATCGCGGTCGCCCAATCGGTCACCGGGTACCCGACCACGAGCCGCTGCGACACCCGGTCTGCGACCAGCTGGGATTCCACCGTGACCTCGCGGCCAGCCCCGAGCTGCGGATGGATCCGCTGCCACAGCCGGCGCTGGGCCGCCGATGAGCCGAGCCCGGCGGCGAGCTGGTCGACCGCCGCGATGAGGTAGATCTCGGCTTGCGCGTCGCGGACCGGGTAGCGCACCGCGATCGAGCCGCCGCCGGTGGCGCCTCGGCTCCGGCCGGCGATCGCGCCACCCGCGATCGCGCAGAGTTGATCGACGAGATCGAACCATGCGGCGATCGTGGCTGCTGGTGCTCCGGCGGCGATCTCGTCTACCGCCGCGCGCGGCGAGATCGCGCCGGCGCGTGCGAGCGCCACCGAAGTCTGGGCGCCGTCGAGCCGGATGCGAAACGCGGTCGCGTCGCTCGCACCATCGCCGAGCCCGACCGCGACCGCGGTGTCGTGAGTCGCCGGGATCACGAGGTCGAGCCGCCCGCCGTGAGCGGCGGCGCCGACGAGGATCGGGCGATCGCTCGGTGCCGCCATCGCCGCGGCGAGCACCGGCGCGCTGACCCCGCCGCGGAGCTCGAGCAGTACGCCGAGGCGGCCTAGCCGAGTGGCGGAGTCGACGAACGTCACGGCCTCACCATACGTCACATCACCGCGAGCTTGGCGCGGTCTACGGCGGTTGCGTGGACCGCGAGCGCGGTCAGATCGGCGCCGTTCGCTCGCAGTGCGGCCGCGACCGCCGCGCCTGCGACCGGATCGCGAGTGACGAGCCAGCGCGCCCACGCGCCGACCAGCGGATCGGGTGCGAGCCGCAGCAGACGGGGGACGATGTGCTTGGCGTAGTCATCGGCCGCCAGCCTCGCTCCGACCGGAACGTCGCCGATCGCGAGTGCGAGGCCGGCCAGCGCGAGCCCATCGGCGCCGGCCGCGACGAGGCGACGGACGACACGCTTGCGAGTGGTCGCCAGCTCCGGACGCGGGCCGAGCTGGTGGAGCGCAGCGCAAACGTCATGGGTCTGGCCGGTGGCGAGCGCGGCGTCGACAAGTGCGAGATCGTCGACTGCTTCGGCCAGCTGATCGGGCGGCGCCATGCCCCGGATCGCGACCTGATCGACGATCGCGGACAGCGCGGCCAAACGCTTTGCGATCGGCGCGTCTGGATCGGCAGCGACCGCGGCGAGCTCGTCCATCGCGGATCACTGTACACTCGGCGCGGTATGGCTCGGCCGTATCGCAACGCTCGCGAGCTGCTCGACGATGCGGTCAACCTCGCGTTCGACCTCGCACAGCGTCAGATCGCGGTCTACACCGAGGTCGGGTTCCTCCCGCGCGCGACCGACGAGTTCTCGGGGGCGTTCGTGGCGTTCAGCGACGTTCGCGCTTTGCTCGACGGAGGCCGGCCGCCCCGGCCCGAAGCGCTCGCGAAGGTCGCCGAGCTCGACGCCGCGATCGTCGCTGCCGGCGAGCACCTCGACGCGCGGCTCGATGCCAGTCGCGCCGCCGGTGCACCGTTACCGCTCGACGATCTGCGCGTTCAGCTCGGCTTATCGGCGACCGAGTTCCGGGTGCTCGTCGTCGTGCTCGCGATCGAGACGAACCAGCGGATGCGCCAACTGATGCGCTACCTCGTCAACGACGCGGCGCGCTTGCACCCCGACGTCGGCTTGCTCGAGTTGCTCGTCTATCACGCGCCGGCGTTGCGCGAGCAGTGGGTGCGCGAGCTCGCCTCGGACGCGCCGTTGTTCCGCTATCGACTGCTCGAGCCGATCGGGCGTGGCGACGAGCCGTTCGTCGCGCGCGCGTTTCGTCTGTCGCCGCGCGTGATCGAAGCAGCGGTCGGGTTGACGCGGCTCGATCCGACGCTCGCCGGGTGCGCCGAGTTGGTCGAAGCGCCTCTCGCGTTCGATCTGCTCGAGCTGCCGCGCGCGACCAAGGATCAGGTTGTCGCGCTGATCGACGACGCGCTCGCCGCGGGTCGCACGGGTGCGCGGCGCCCGGTCGTGCTCGTCCAGGGCCCCGAAGGCTCGGGACGGCGCTCGCTCGTCGCCGGCGCGGCGGCGGCGTTGAATTTGCGCGTGGTTCGGGTGCGCTGCGCCGATCTGCCGACCGATCCCGGCGCTCTCGCGCGCATCGCGCAGGCGATCGGGCGCGAAGCGCTGCTCGCCCAGGCGCTGCTCGTGCTCGAAGACGTCGACAGCTTGGCGCCCGAGCTCGAGACCGGCCGGCCCGATCGCGCGGCCGTGCTCGATCGCGCGCTGCTCGACGAGTTCCCGGGCGCAGTCGCGGCGATCGGTGGGCGCGGCGATGCCAAACCGTTGCGGCTGGCTCGCGGTGTCGTCGCGATCGAGCTCGGCGTTCCGACCGAGGCGATCCGCGGCAAGCTGTGGCGCCGGGCGCTCGGCGACGGCCCTGGCATCGGCGAGCTCGCCGACCGCGCAGCTGCACGCTACCCGATCACCGGTGGCGTGATCGTGCGCGCCGCCGACTCCGCCAAAGCCGCGACCGGCGCGCGCGGCGATCGGATGACCGCGGACGACGTTCACGCCGGCGTTCGCTCGGCGCTCGACAGCAAGCTATCGACGCTCGGCGTGCGGCTGACGTGGAAGCAGACCTGGGCCGAGCTCGTGCTTCCCGACGACGCACTCGACGAGGTGCGCGAGTTCGTCGGCCGCGTTCGCCACCGCAAGCGCGTCTACGACGACTGGGGGTTCGCGCGCAAGATCGCCAAGGGCATCGGCCTGTCCGCGCTGTTCTCCGGCCCGCCGGGCACCGGCAAGACAATGGTCGCCGGCTTGATCGCCGACGAGCTCGCCCTCGATCTCTATCAGATCGATCTCTCGCGCATCGTGTCGAAGTACGTCGGCGAGACCGAGAAGAACCTCGCGTCGCTGTTCGATGCCGCCGAGGCCGGCCACGCGGTGTTGCTATTCGACGAGGCCGACTCGTTGTTCGCAAAGCGCACCGAGGTCAAGAGCTCGGTCGATCGCTACGCGAACCTCGAGGTCAACTACTTGCTACAGCGGATGGAGGCGTTCTCGGGCATCACGATCCTGACGACGAACCTCGATGCATCGATCGATGAAGCGTTCCGGCGCCGGTTGTCGTTCCGCGTGACGTTCCCGATGCCCGAGGTCGCCGAACGTGAAAAGCTGTGGCGCGCCCTGCTCCCGACCGAGGCCAAGGTCGAGGCCGGGGTCGACTTCCACGCGCTCGCATCGCGGTTCGAGATGTCGGGCGGCTACATCAAGAATGCGGTCGTGCGCGCG
>CAZDGY010000745.1:0-3810 GCA_964504685.1 uncultured Kofleriaceae bacterium
ACGATCCGCAAGCTGGACGCGTCGGGCGTGATCTCGACGTTCGCCGGCACCGGCATCTCCGGGCCGAGCGGCGATGGTGGACGAGCGACCAACGCCGAGCTCGAGTCGCCTAACGCCGTCGCGGTCGATGGGCTCGGTAATGTATTCGTCGTCGACAGCAGCGACCGAGTTCGCCGGATCGACACCGCCGGTATCATCGCGACCGTCGCGGGCGGCGGCACGGTGGTCGGCTTCGCGGCGAACGATGGCCCGGCGCTCGACGCTGCGCTCGGCGGCCCGAACGGCATCGCACTCGATGGGTTGGGCAATCTCTACATCGCGGATTCGAACTACAACGCGATCCGTCGCGTCGGCCTCGACGGCATCCTCACGTTGGTCGCGGGCAACGGCAACTACGCCTACGATGGCGACGGCGGGCAGGCGATCGACGCGAGCGTTCGCGAGCCGAAGGGCGTCGCGGTCGACGCCGCCGGCAACGTCTACATCGCCCAGGAGTTCGACAACGTCGTTCGCAAGGTCGACGCGAACGGCGTGATCACGACCTTCGCCGGCACGGGGACCGCAGGCGCTGGTGGAGATGGCGGCCTCGCCACCGCGGCGACGCTCGATTCGCCGCAAGCCGTCGCGACGGATAGCGCGGGCAACCTGTACATCGCGAACGCCGACAACGTCGTTCGCAAGGTCGACGCGAACGGCATCATCACGACCTTCGCGGGCAACGCCGGGCCTGGAGGCTTCGCGGGCGACGGAGGTCCAGCGGCAAGCGCGATGCTGTCCGAACCGGTCAGCGTCACCGCCGACCCCGCGGGCGACCTGTTCATCTCCGACAGCAACAACCAAAGGATCCGTCGAGTCGACAGCGCCAGAACGATCACGACCGTAGCCGGCACGGGTGCGCACGGCGCCAACGGCGACCACGGCGCTGCCACGAGTGCCCCGCTAAGTGGCCCGGAGTGCGCGTTCGCAGACGGCAACGGTAACTTGATCGTTTCGAACACGTCGGCGCATACGGTCCGTCGCGTCGATGGCTCAGGGACGATCACGACGGTGGCGGGCAACGGGACTCCGGGATTCGCCGGCGATGGAGGTCTCGCAACGCTGGCGGAGATGAACAGCACGCCGAGCGTCGCGTTGGACGGCGCCGGCAACATGTACATCGCCGACAACGCGAATCATCGAATCCGTCGCGTCGATGCGGCCGGCGTCATCACGACCGTCGCCGGCAACGGCACCGCGGGCTTTTCCGGCGATGGTGGAGCGGCAACTTCGGCGCAACTCGACGATCCGCAAGGCGTCGCGATCGATAGCGGCGGAAATCTAGTCATCGCCGACACGCTCAACGCGCGGGTTCGGCGCGTCGATTCGAACGGCACGATCACGACGATCGCGGGCAACGGCACCGTCGGGTTCTTCGGTGACAATGGCCCAGCGACGAGCGCCGAGTTGTCGCGGCCGCTCACGCTCGCGTTTGACGCCGTCGGCAACCTCTTCGTCTCCGACACGGGAAACGCGCGAATCCGCCAGATCTCTCCCTCCGGCGTGATCAAGACGCTGGCGGGCAACGGGACGGCGGGCGCGACCGGCGACGGCGGATTAGCGACCAACGCCGAAATCACGCCGTCGGGGCTCGGCGTCGACGTCGCCGGCAACGTCTACTTCGCCGACAGCGCCAATCAGCGGGTCCGACGCATCGACACCGGCGGCACGATCACGACGGTCGTCGGGACCGGCTCGAACGGTTCGACCGGCGACGGCGGTCCGGCGATCGGCGCGACCCTAACCGGACCCTCCGGCGTCAGCGTCGACGCGTTCGGCAACATGTACATCGCCGAGCAAGGGAGTGGACGAATCCGCCGCGTGACCCCGGCCGGGACGATCACGACGGTTGCGGGCGCGGTCGCACCGCTCGGCATGGGCCCGTTCGCGTCCGCGCACTTGGTCAACCCGCGGGCGATCGCGTTGGGGCCGATGTTCGCGCTGATCGCAGGCGGCGCCTCGGGTACGGTGCAGGCCGCATTCACCGCGAGCTCGTCGGTCTCGGTCATCGCCGGCCGCTACCCTCAAGCGGTCGCGACCGGCACGCTCGCTCGATTTCGCGATCAGAGCTTCGGGACGATCACCGGGGTCGCGTTCGATCCCGCCGGTGGCCAGGTGTTCCTGACCGAGTCGTCGGCGAACCGACTGCACGTCGTGACGATCGTCGACCCCGCGAACCCCGACACCTGGACGATCGCACCGCTCGCGAACGCCACGGGGACAAGTGGCTTTGCGGACGGCGTTGCGCAGACCGCGATGTTCCGCGCCCCGACCGGTTTGTACTTCGACGCCGGCGCACAGCAGCTCTATGTCGCGGATACCGGCAACCACGTCGTGCGCGCGATCGATCTGTCAACTGGCGTCGCGGGCGCGACCGTGCGCACGATCGCCGGGACGCCGTTGACCCTCGGGTTCTTCGGCGACGGCGGCGCGGCGACCAGCGCGCTGCTGTTTCAACCGCAGGCGATCACGCGCTGTGACAACGGCGATCTGTTCATCGCCGACACCGGCAACCAACGGATCCGTCGGGTCGACGCGAACGGCACGATCACGACCGTGCTCGGCGATGGCACGGCGGCGTCCTCCGGCCAGGGCGCGCCGTCGGCGACGTTCCCGGTCGATACCCCGCTCGGGCTCGCGTGTGACGCGCTCGGCGATGTCTACGTGACCTCGACCGCGACCGTGCGCGACCTGCCGGCGAACACCGATGGATTCGTCGACGGCAACGGGTCGGTGTACACGATCTACGGTGGATCGCGAGACACGTTCCCCGCGAGCGTGACGTCGTGCCTGACCGGCGTCGCGGTCGTCGATGCGATGACGCTGCAGGTAGTCGATTCGTGCACCGGGTTACTCGTCAGCCTTGTCCGCGACTAGCGCGTCACGGCGATTCGACCGCGCCGACATCCGGTGGCGTGCCGCGCGGCAGGTTCCAGAAGTCGTGCGGCGAGCTGTTCGCCGGATCGCCGGCAGCGAGACATGGCGACCCGGCGCCGAGCGCGGGTGGCGTCGAGCCGTCGAGCAAGCAGTCCTGCTTCACGTCGCCGGGGCCTTCGACCGCGTTGCCGCTGAAGTTCGCGCCGTTGCCCCACAGCGCATTGTGGCCGGTGTTCACCGTCGAATCTGACAGTGCATCTGCGGTGTCGAGCGCGAGTCCAGTGGTGGTGTTGTGCGCGATGATGTTGTTGAACAACGACAGCGCGACCATCGTCGTCGCCACGTCGAGTGCCGTGATCTGAACGTAGATACCGATGTCGCAGCGCGTGATCGTGTTCCCGGTCGCGGTGATGCTGAGGTTCGCGCTGCTCGCGTCGAGACCGGCGCTGACGCAGTAGCCGTCCGAGTCGTGAACGTAGCTGTTGCGCAGCTCGAGTGCGAGGTTGCCCGAAGCCGCGAACGTCGCGCCATCGACGAGCTGGATCGAGCCCGCGACGTCACAGCCATCGAGGATCGCGCTCGCGGACGCATCCTCGACTGCGATTCGGTAGCGCTCGACCTCGAGGCCCTGTTGGAAGCGCGTGCCCACTGCGGTCAGGACTCCGCCGCCGCCTTCGACGATCACCTGCGACGAGAAGCTCACGCCGCGTGTGGTCACGTTGCCGTAGGTCAAGACCGGATGGGCCGTGGTGATCGTCGTGCGATCCGCCGAGGCGCCAACGAGCGACAGCGACACCCCCGAGAGCTCGAGGTCGCCCTCGTCGTAAGCCTGTGGAGCGAGGCAGATCACCGCGTTCGCCTGTCCGCCGAGCGCGCCGACCGCGCCGGCGATCGTCG
>CAZDGY010000746.1:0-3800 GCA_964504685.1 uncultured Kofleriaceae bacterium
CAGCGACTCGATGTCGCCGACCGTGCCGCCGACTTCGACCACGAGCACGTCGAGACCTTCGGCGCAGCGCAAGATCCGCTGCTTGATCTCGTCGGTGATATGCGGAATCACCTGCACGGTCGAGCCGAGGTACTCGCCGCGGCGCTCCTTGCCGATCACCGACGAGTAAACCTGGCCGGTCGTGATGTTGTTCAGCCGCGACATCTTCGACGACACGAACCGCTCGTAGTGACCGAGATCGAGATCGGTCTCGGCGCCGTCGTCGGTGACGAACACTTCGCCGTGTTGCGTCGGATTCATCGTGCCCGGATCCACGTTGATGTACGGATCGAGCTTCATGTTCGCGACCTTGAGGCCGCGGTTTTCCATCAACGCCCCGATCGTCGCCGACACCATGCCCTTGCCAAGCGACGACACCACGCCGCCGGTCACGAACACGAATTTGGTCTGCTGCGCCATTGGGGGACCCCTGATGGCGCGACAAGTCCGGCGCGCCAGAGGGTTTCTACCCGATCGGCTACCGCAAACACAACCGGTTCTAAGATCCCCGGGTTATTGGTCGGTTTCTCGCACGCGAGGAACTGACCGAGCGTCATCCGCTGCTGCAATACGATTGGAAGAACGCCTGACGGTTGCTCGTCGGGCACACCGTCCATCGAAGGAGCTCGCGTGCCGAGGTCGCGCGCTCAACGCTGATCGCCGGCGCAACGTGAATTTGCCTCCTTCAGAGCCCGCGGCGCCAGCCCGAGATCTCGGTCGACGCCGCGCCGTTGCTCGCGTGCGCGACGGCGGTGCGCGCTGCCGGCGCCGACGTACCGGCGGAGAGCGCCGCGGCGATCACCATCGCATCGAGCTCGGCGGCATCGGCGCGGGGCTTGAGCGCGGCGGCGTGGCGCGCGATGAAACCGGTGTCGTAATCGCCTTCGGCGAACGACGCGTGGCGCACGCAGCGGCGATGAAACGGCAGGTTCGTCGCGATGCCTCGCACTTGATACTCGTCGAGTGCGCGCCGCATCCGGGCGAGCGCTTTGCCGCGATCGTCGCCCCACACGACGAGCTTCGAGATCATCGGGTCGTAGAACACCGGGATCTCGGCGCCTTCGTAGCAGCCGCTGTCGTTGCGCACGTACGGGCCGTCGGGGACGCGCATGTGCGTGATCGTGCCGGGCGACGGCAGGAACTTCACCGGATCCTCGGCGTAGATCCGGCACTCGATCGCATGCCCGCGGCGGCGCGCATCGAGCTGGTCCTGCGTCATCGGCAGCGCGCGGCCTTCGGCGACCTCGAGCTGCCACGCGACGAGGTCGACCCCGTAGATGAGCTCGGTCACCGGGTGCTCGACCTGTAGCCGGGTGTTCATCTCCAAGAAATAGAACCCGCCGCCGTCGCCGAGCAGAAACTCGCACGTGCCGGCGCCGACGTAGTCGACCGCGCGTGCCGCTGCGATCGCGGCTGCCCCCATCCGCGCGCGCAGCTCGGCCGACACCACTGGCGATGGCGATTCCTCGATCACCTTTTGATGGCGACGTTGAATCGAACAATCGCGCTCGCCGAGATGCACGAGGTTGCCGTGGCGATCGCCGAAGATCTGGATCTCGATGTGACGCGGCCGCTCGATCGCCTTCTCCAGATAGACCGTGCCATCGCCAAAAGCGGCGGTCGCTTCGCGCCGTGCGCCGTCGAATGCGGCGGTGAACTCGCCCTCGCCGGCGACCAACCGCATGCCTTTGCCGCCGCCGCCGGCGGCCGCTTTAATAAGTACCGGGAAGCCGATCTTCTTTGCCGACACCAGCGCCTGCTCCGCGGTCGGAAAGCCATCGCCGCCCGGGCCGTTGTCGCCGGGAACGACCGGCGTGCCGGCGGCGGTCACAGTCTTACGCGCCTCGGTCTTGCTACCCATCTTTCGCATCGCATCGGCCGACGGACCGATAAACGCGATGCCCGCAGCGGTACAGGCGTCGGCGAAGTCCTCGTTCTCAGACAGAAAGCCGTAGCCGGGGTGAACCGCGTCTGCGCCGGATTGCTTACATGCAGCGATGATCTTGTCGATCACCAGGTAGCTCTGCGCCGCCGGCGCAGGGCCGATCGCGATCGCGGCGTCGGCGAGCTGAACGTGAGGAGCGAGGCGGTCGGCGTCGCTGTAAACCGCGACGGTTTCGACGCCGCGTTCCTTGCATGTGCGCATGACGCGAACGGCGATCTCGCCTCGGTTGGCGACGAGTACACGCTTGATCGGACGGATCATCGGGCGGCACATTACCAGTGGTTGGCGGGAGACGGCCGGGTAGCGCGTTGCATCAGAGGCGCTGGGGCCTTAGAATCGAAGCGAATCGGCGTCTTGCGCTGCTTGAGGGAGCAGTGAAGACGCCGCTGGGAGAACGCCTTGGTCGATCCAAATACCCGTCAGGGGAAACGCACGCCGGTCACGCTCAAGATCAAGTTCAAGAGCGAGACGCTGGAGCAGTTCATCGAACGCTACGCGGTCGATGTTAGCCAAGGCGGCATCTTCATCCGCACGAAAGAGCCGCTCGCGGTCGGCACGCAGATGAAGTTCGAGTTCCAGCTCAAGGACGCGTCGCCCTTGATCGCCGGTGAAGGCACGGTGGTGTGGACGCGCGAGAACGATCCGAGCCGGCCGGCGATCGCGCCGGGCATGGGCGTGCGGTTCGATCGACTCGCCGACGGCAGCCAGCCCGTGCTCGAGCGGATCCTCGCCGAGAAGGCGAAGCAAGCACCGCAGCGGTCACAGAACGAGTCGACCAAGCCGCCGATGTTCACCGATACGCCGACGCGGGTCGCGCCGATTCCGACCGATCCGCTCCAGCACAAGAGCGGACCGACCCGCAAGCGCTCGGACTCCGAGCACACGCCGTTGCCGCGGCCGATGCCGTTCCACTCCGATGCCGACGAGTTTCCGGAGGAGGCGTTCGAAGAGGCCACGAAGGTGCGCGCGCTCGACGAGCTCGTCGCCGCGACCGCCGATCCGGGCAACGAGACCGCGATCATGCCGCCCGACGAGCTGGCGCAACGCCGCACGACGTCGGGCCGCGCCGACTCCACGCTCGCCGATCCGCCGACCGCGGTGACCGCACCCGAGCCGAGCGGCCGCACGCCGAAGATGCTCGACACCTCGCCGTCGCCGCGCACCGAAGCGGTGGGCCGGTCGGCGCCGACCGCATCGACTCCTCCGGACAATCAGGCGAAGACGCGGCTCGGGCTCGAACCCGCGAAGGCCGACACCAGCCGGCCGATCGCGGTCGCGAAGGATCCGCCGTTCGCTCGCAATCGCGAGAGCAAGTCGCCGCCGATCGCATTGCCCGAGGCCGCCCCGCCTCCTGCCAAGCAGCCTAGCTCCGCGCCGATCGTCATCGGTGTCTTGGTCGTCGTGGCCGGTGCGCTCGCCGCGGGTTGGTATTTCTTCCTGCGCGAGAACGTCGTCGACAGCAACCGCGCGACGAACCCGGACAACGGCTCGGCGGTCGCGAAGGGCAGCAACAACGGCTCGAACGCGATGCCGGATAACGGCAGCAACGGCTCGAACGGCGCGAACCCCGCGACGGGCTCGAATGCCGCGACCGGCTCGAACACCGCGGTCGCCGATACGGGTAGCGACGGTTCGGCCGCTCATCCGATGACCGGCTCGAACGCCGCGGTGCCGCCGCCCAGCGCGCCGTTGGTCGACACCTCGATCACCGCGTCGGTCGATAAGGCGAAGATCACGATCAGCGGCGCGAACAAAAGTGGCCCCTCGCCGTTCACCGCGAAGCTCGAGAAGGGCAAGCAGTACATGGTGCACGTCG